>JAGRMP010000259.1 GCA_020441225.1 Maritimibacter sp.
TGCGCAAGCCCAAGGGCGTGATCGCGGTAATCTCGCCGTGGAACCTGCCGCTTCTGCTGATGACGTGGAAAGTGGGCCCGGCGCTTGCGTCCGGCAACACCGTTGTGGTGAAACCGTCGGAAGAAACGCCCCTGACCACAACGCTGCTCGGCGAAGTCATGAACGCGGTCGGCGTGCCCCCGGGCGTGTTCAACGTGGTCCATGGTTTCGGCCCCAACAGTGCGGGCGCCTTCCTCACGGCGCACAAGGGCGTGGACGCGATCACCTTCACCGGCGAAACCCGGACCGGCGAGATCATCATGCAATCCGGCGCCATCGGTCTGAGGCAGGTGTCGATGGAGTGCGGCGGCAAGAACGCGGGCATCGTTTTTGCCGATTGCGACATGGAAAAGGCGATCGAAGGGACGATGCGCTCGGTCTTCGCCAACTGCGGCCAGGTCTGTCTCGGCACCGAGCGGATCTATGTTGAACGGCCGATCTATGAGGCCTTCGTGTCCCGGCTCAAGGATGAGGCCGAGAACATGCATCTCGGCGCTTCGGATGACCCCAATACCACGATGGGCCCGCTTATCAGCCTGGAGCATCGCGAAAAGGTGCTGTCCTACTACAAGCTCGCGGTCGAGGAAGGGGCCGAGGTCATCACCGGCGGCGGCGTGCCCGACATGCCGGAAGATCTTGCCGGAGGGGCCTGGGTGCAGCCCACCATCTTCGCTGGCCTGGACGACACGGCGCGCTGCGTGAAGGAAGAGATTTTTGGGCCGGTCTGCGTGGTGTTGCCGTTCGACAACGAAGACGAGGTGATCGCCCGCGCGAACGACAACGACTACGGTCTCGCGACGGCGATCTGGACCGAGGACCTGACCCGTGCCCATCGCGTCGCCCGCCAGATCGACGTCGGTCTCGCCTGGGTCAACTCGTGGTTCCTGCGTGACCTGCGCACCGCATTCGGCGGCTCGAAGCAATCGGGCATCGGCCGCGAAGGCGGGGTACACGGGCTCGAATTCTATTCCGAGCTGTCCAACGTCTGCGTGAAGCTGTGACTGGCGAGACAATCGGCGCGAACGCGATCCAGGAGGCTGCCGACCGGCTCTGGCAGGCCTGGGAAACCGGTACCCCCTGCGCGCCGATCCGCGATCTGATCGGCGCCGACGACATCGAGGCCGGCTACGCCGTGCAGGAGGTCAACACCAAGCGCTGGCTCGGCGGCGAGGAGCGCGTGCTCTCGGGCCGCAAGATCGGCCTCACCTCGGTCTCGGTCCAGCGCCAGCTCGGCGTCGACCAGCCCGACTACGGCATGCTCTACGCCGACATGGAGGTCATGGACGGCGAAGAGATCGCGCCCGGCCGGGTGATGCAGCCCAAGGTCGAAGCCGAGATCGCCTATGTGATCGCCGCGCCGCTCACCGGCGGGCATATCACCATGGTCGATCTGATGGCCTCGATCGGCTACGTGGTGCCCGCGATCGAGATCGTCGGCTCGCGGATCGCCGGCTGGGACATCCGCCTCGCCGACACCGTCGCCGACAACGGCTCCTCCGCGCTCTACACGCTCGGCCAGGTGCCCAAGCGTCTCGGCGATTTCGATCCCCGGCTCTGCGGCATGGTGATGTTTCGCAACAACGAACCGGTCTCGACCGGGGTGGGCGCCGCCTGCATGGGCAGCCCGCTCAACGCCACGCTCTGGCTCGCCCGCACCATGGCGCGCGCCGGCCGGCCGCTGGGTCCGGGCGATCTGGTGTTGTCGGGCGCGCTGGGCCCCTTCGTCACCGCCGAACCGGGCGACGTGTTCGAAGCGCATATCAACGGGCTCGGCTCGGTGCGCGCCGCTTTCGGGAGGGAAACGGCATGACCGATCTCAACAGGATCGCCGAAATCGTCGACAAGGCGGCCCGCACCGCGACCGAGATTGCCCAGTTCTCCGACGACACGCCGCTGAGCGTTGAACAGGCCTACGAAGTCCAGGCCCTGTCGATGCAGCGCCGCTACGACCGCGGCGAGCACCGCGTCGGCGTCAAGATGGGCCTCACGTCCCGGGCCAAGATGGCCCAGGTCGGGGTCAATGACGTCACCTGGGGCCGGCTCACCGACGCGATGCGCCTCGAAGAGGGCGGGACGATGTCGATGGCGGCTTACGTCCACCCCCGGATCGAGCCCGAGATCGCTTTCCTGATGAAAGCCCCGCTCGCCGGTGCTGTCTCGGCCGCTGAGGCCATGGAGGCCGTCGGCGCGGTCGCCCCGGCACTCGAAGTGATCGACAGCCGCTACACCGCGTTCAAGTTCGACCTCGGCGACGTGATTGCCGACAATTCCTCCTCCTCGGGCTTCGTGATCGGCGCGCCATGCCCGGTCGATACCGATCTCTCCAACCTCGGGATGATCCTGTCGGTCGACGGCCGCCCGGTGGAATTCGGCTCCTCGGCCGCGATCCTCGGCCACCCCGTCCGCGCCCTCGTCGCCGCGGCCCGGATGGTGGCGCAGGCGGGCGAAAGGCTCGAACCCGGCGACATCGTGCTCGCCGGTGCCGCCACCGCGGCGGTGCCGCTCGCCGCCGGGCAGGCGATCCGGCTGCAGGTGCAGAACATGGGCGCGGTGGCGCTCGACGTGGAGGCCTGAGACATGCCGCTCATCGAAGTCACCATCGTCGAGGGCCGCACCCGCGCGCAAAAGGCCGAGCTGATCGCCCGGTTGACGGATGTCGCCGAAGAAGTGGTGGGCGTGCCGCGCGACGCGGTGCGGGTCTGCATCCGCGAGATCCCGCTCGAACATTGGGGCGTGGCGGGGAAGACGCTCGATGCGCCAAGGACGCGCTGACATGATTGACGCACCGACGAAACCCGGCGCCGAGGGCCCGGTCACGGTCTCGGTCTCGCGCCGGGTCCGCCCGGGGCAGGAGGCCGCCTACGAAGACTGGCTGCACGGCGTGGTCGAAGCCGCCTCGGTCTTTCCGGGCCACCAGGGCGTCAACATCCTCAGGCCGTCCAACCAGACCGGCGGCCGTTACGTGCTGATCTACCGGTTCGACAGCTGGGCGCATGCCCAGGACTGGGAAGAATCCGACATCCGCAACGACTGGATCGCCCGGCTCGACGGGCTGGTCGAAGGCGAGGCCGAGCGCAAGCGGGTGACCGGGCTCGAAGTCTGGTTCGACCTGCCCCAGGTGCCCGCTGCCGCCCACGCGCCGCGCTGGAAAATGGCGCTGGTGCTGATCGGCGTGGTCTTTGCGCTGGTCTACCCGCTGCAGCTCATCGTGCTGCCGCTGGTGCCGGGCTGGCCGCACTGGCTCAAGACCCTCACCATCGCGGTGATCCAGGTGCTGCTGATGACCTATCTGGTCATGCCGCGGGTGACCGCGCTGCTCAAACCCTGGCTGTTCGCCGCCCGTTGAGGCGGTTGGGTCGAGGGTCCACGCCCGGCGTCCGGAACCGGTTCACGCGCGAACCTGAAACCGGGCCATCCGGTCGCGCGCCGGTGCTCAGAGACCGAAACTTTCAACACGCGCCATCGTCCGTGCGAGGCGGATATCCCAGCCTGTCATCCCCGCCCGGTGCGCGGCTTCCATGCCCTCATCTGAATCTTCGAGCACCAGACAGCGGTGCGCGGCCACGCCGAGCCGGGCGGCGGCGCGGGCAAAGATGTCCGGTGCGGGTTTTGCCCGGCCGGTCTCCGACACTGTCACGATAGCATCGAACAGCGCAGCAAGACCGGCGCCCGCGAGCACGACCTCGGCAACCGGTGTCTCGGCGTTCGACCCGACCGCAAGCGGAACGCGCCCATGGAGGCGCCGGGCGAGGGCGGCGACCGGCGGGTTTTCGACCGCCACGAGGGCGGCCCTTTCGATGGTCAACGCGAGGCTGTCGACCATCAGTGCCCCGGCGTCGAGACGGTGACCGGTCTCGCGCTCATGGGACGCCGCGAATGCCGCGGTCAACCCGCGCCGGTCGAGCCCCTTGCGCCGGTCATACCACGCGCGCGACATCTGCGCGCCCTGGCGCTTCGCTGCGGCATTGAAAGCGTCGAAGTGCAAGGTCGCGGTGAGCGCTAGCGTACCGTCGACGTCGAAGAGTACCGCGTCGAAAGGAATGGCTGTCATGAGTGGTGAAGGCCCTCGACTGCGCCGAGAAGCGCACCGATATCGAGCGGCTTCGGCAGGGTGACGAGCGCCGGACCGTATCGGTCGGCATAGGGTGTCCGCTCCGGCAGCCGTCCCGAAACGACGGCAACGGCGCGTGCGGCCCCCCGGTCCAGCGCAGCTTCGGCGATCTTCCAGCCATCCGGCGCCCCGTCGAGCGAAAGATCGGTGACGACGAGGTCGAACCCGCCCTTGTCGAGCCGGGCGAGGCCCTGCGCGAAACTGGCGGCGGTGACGATCTCGCCGGCATAGGGCGCGAGGGTGGCGCGATGCGCCCGCAGATCGGCCGGGTCGTCCTCGACCACCAGAACGCGGCGCCAGCGCACGGCCGTGTCCGCCGGAGCGGAAGGCCGGGACGTGCCGAGACGGGGCAACGACATCCGCACGGTGGTGCCCTGGCCGGGCGCGGAAAAGATCTGCACCTCGCCACCCGACTGGCGAATGAACCCGTAGACCATCGGCAACCCCAGCCCGGTGCCGGTGCCGTCGCTGCGGGCCGTAAAGAATGGCTCCATCGCGTGTTCCAGCACCACCGGGGTCATGCCCTCGCCGGTATCGATGACCTCGATATGGGCGTTGTCACGGTCGGCGCGCACGCGCAGGCGGATCGTGCCGGGCCCGTCCATGGCGTGGGCGGCGTTGAGGCAGAGGTTGAGCAATGCGCTTTCGAGCTGGCCCGGGTCGACCAGAACGGTGACCGGGCCACCGCTCGGTTCGATGGCCAGTTCGATCCCCTCGCGCAGGGCAAGGCCGACGAGGTCGCCTATGCCGTCGATCAGGGCGTTGAGTTCCACCTGTTCCGGCGCCAGGCGCTGGCGGCGGGCGAAGGCCAGCAGGCGCTGGACCTGGCTCGTGCCGATCTCGGCCGCGTTGGCGATGGCGTCGATCAGCTCGTGCTGACGTTCGGGCCCGGCCTTGTCGAGCAGGTGCAGGCTGCCGTTGATGGTGGACAGGATGTTGCCGAAGTCATGCGCAACCTCGCCGGTCACCTTGCCCAGCGCCTCGATCCGCCGCATCTGCTCCATCCGGTCGCGCGCCTCGCGCTGTTCGGTGACATCGGCGAGCAGCACCACCTGGCCGCCATCGGGGAGCGGGCTCGACCGGCGCACCAGGTGGCGGCCCTCCGGTCCGGTCAGGCCCGAGGCTCCCGCCGGGCCGGTTTCCTCGCGCCACCCGCCCTCGGAGATGAGCGCCGCGAGCGTCGGGCGGGCGCGGATCGCGTCTTCAGAGAGGCGCAGCACTTCGGCGAGTCGGCGGTTGTGCAGGATGATCGCGCCGGTCTCCGACAGGATCGCAACCCCGTCGCTGATCCCGCGCATCATGTTGTCGAACATCGCCGTGCGCTGGGCGAGGCGGCGGTTCGAACGGTCGAGCCGGAGTGCGTTGGCGCGAAAGGTGCGAAAGGCGTGGAACAGCTTGCCGATTTCATCGCCCGCGCCCTCGCCGCGCGGCAGGCGCGACGACCGGTCCCCGGCGGCGAGCCGGATCATCGCGTCGGAGATCGCCTTGAGATTGCCGGTCACATATCCCGACACGAACAGGGCCGCGAACAATGCCAGCGCGGCCGAGGCGAGCGACACGACCAGGATCGTCGATTTCTGCAGCGCGATGGCACTGGTTGTGCTGGCCTTCTCCGCAGCGATCACCGCCTGCGCCGCCGCGGTCACGGTTTCCGCTTCGGCGATCAGCCGGGCCGCACCCTGCCGCACCCGCACCAGCGCGCCGCGCGCCGCGACCTGGCGGGTCAGTTCCAGCCGGCGCAATTCGAACAACCCGTCGGGCCCCTCCGCCATGCGGGCGAGCCCGGCGAGGTCGGAGAGCCCGTCGCGCATCCCTTCGGTGTTGGCGACCAGGCGCAAGCGGTGGTAGTCGCGCTGAAATTCTCCGACCCCGATCAGGTTTTCCGCCCGCCCGGCGCCGATCAGCGCGGCGGCGAGCCGTTGCAGGGTGAACCAGTCCTGCCGCTCGGCCAGCGGCGCCTCGGCGCCGGCGGCAAGCTGGGCGAAGCGCCGCTCCAACTTGGCGAGCGCCGCGGTCATCCGCAGCGTCCGGTCGCGAAACTCGGCGCGCGCCTGCATATCCGACACCAGCGCCTCGGTGGCCGCCCGCATGTCGTCGAGCACCGGCGACAGCGGGCTCGCGGGCGCGAGACCCGCCCGGATCTCCTCGATCAGCCGCACCGTTTCCTCGCCCTCCTGACCGATGCGGAACGGGCTGTCGATGGCCATGATGTAGGGCGCGCGGGTGGCGATGGCGGCGGCCTGGCGCGACAGCGTGAGGGCGCCGTCGACCGCGGTCAGCGTGTCGCCGTGGAGCCGGTCGACGCGGCTGGTCATCCGGTCGAGTGCCGTCCAGGCGATGGCGCCGACCAGGAAGGTGGCCAGCGTCAGCGCGGCGAGGGCGAAGAACAGCCGCGCGCGGACCGAAAGCGGCCTCATCGCGTCGGCCCCGTGACGAAGACGTAACCCTGGCCGCGCCGTGTCTGCAGATGCACCGGCTTCGACGGCACCGGTTCGATCTTGCGGCGAAGGCGCAGGATCAGAACGTCGACGGTGCGGTCGACATATTGGCTGAGGTCGCTGCCGAGCTCGGTCAGCAGCTCGGTGCGCGGGATCACCCGGTCGGGGTGCAGCAGGAAATATTCCAGGAGCCGGTACTCGGCATTGGTCAGCGCCACTTCTGCGCCGTCCGGACCGATCAACTCGCGCCGGTCGAGGTCGAGCCGGTGCGCGCCAAACGCCACGAGCCGCGCCGCATCGCGGTCGGGATCGGCGATGGCGGGATGACCGGCGCGCCGCAGCACCGCCCGGATCCGCGCGATCAGCTCGCGCGGGTTGAACGGTTTCATCATGTAATCGTCGGCCCCGGTCTCCAGCCCCTCGATCCGGTCCATCTCGTCGCCGCGCCCGGTGAGCATGACGATCGGCAGGTCGAACCGGCGGCGCAGCTCGACGGCGAGCTCCAGGCCGTTTTCGTCCGCGAGCCGCAGATCGATCAGCGCGAGGTCCACTTCCGGCGTCGGGCCGAGCGCGAAAAACCCGTCGCCGTCGGCGAGCGACAGGGCGCGAAAACCGCTCTCCTCCAGCAGCGCCGAGACGGTACGGCGCAGATCGGCATCGTCGTCGATCACCGCAACCATCGGCGGTTTGGGGGTGGTGTCTTCCATCACGGCCAAGCGCCTCCCTGCGCCCGCATCTGCCCGGGATGACAATGCGCCCCGGGGCTGCGCGCGTCATCCCCGGGCCCCGCGTTTGTAACATTGTTCATCAAATACCGGCCGCCGGACAGGGGTGTTACCGCTCACATCTCTCGCGCGACCGGGGGCAAGGGTGCCACACTGGTGCCGAGCCCGCGGTGGAGGACTGCGGGTAATCCGGGAGGAGTTCATGAAGAAAACCATCACCCTGTCCACCGTCGCTTTCGTCGCCGGCATCGGCGCCTCGGCGGTCTCGGCCCAGTCGCTCAACGTGGTCTGCTCGAACGAGCAAGCCTGGTGCGATCTCATGGCGCAGAATTTCCAGATCGACACCGGCATCGATGTCGCCGTCGTGCGCAAATCGACCGGCGAAACGCTGGCGCAGATCCGCGCCGAGGCCGGCAATCCCAAGGTCGATGTCTGGTGGGGCGGCACCGGTGATCCGCACCTGATCGCCGCTGCCGAAGACCTGACCGTGCCCTCGGGCGTCGACGTTTCGGGCCAGCTCGGCTGGAGCCAGGCGATGACCGAAATGTCCGGCGGCAAGGCGGTCGGCGTCCATGTCGGCCTGCTCGGCATCATCTACAACACCGAGATCCTCGCCGAGAAGGGGCTCGAGCCGCCCGCCTGCTGGCGCGACCTCGCCAAGCCCGAATACGAGGGCGAAATCCAGGTGGCCAACCCGAACTCGTCCGGCACCGCCTATACCGAACTCGCCACGCTGGTGCAGCTCTTCGGCGAAGACGAAGGCTTCAAGCTGCTCGCCGAGATCGGCCGCAACGTGAACCAGTACACCAAGTCGGGCTCGGCGCCTGGCAAGGCCACCGCCCGCGGCGAGAACACCATCGGCATCGGCTTCATGCACGACATGGTCAACCTCAAGAAACAGGGCTTCCCGGTCGAGATCGTCGCGCCCTGCGAAGGCACCGGCTACGAGGTCGGCGCGGTGTCGATCATCAAGGGCACGCCCAACATGGACGCTGCCAAGCAATGGGTCGAATACGTGATCTCGGCGCCGGCGCAATCGGCCGGTCTCGAAGTGGGCGTCTACAACATCCCGTCCAACCCGGATGCGGCCACCGACCCCGACGCGCCCGACATGGCGGCGGTCAAGCTCATCGACTACGACTTCGCCACCTACGGCGCGTCGGACACCCGTGCGCGGCTGCTCGAACGCTGGACGGCCGAGGTCAAGGACGCCGGCGGCGTGGTCGAAGAGTGATCCTCGCCTGAGATGAAACCTGCCCGGCCCGGTGCGCGTCACCGGGCCGGGACCCTTGGGCGAGGCGGGTGATATGAGACGAACGGCGCTTTTGTGGCTGCTGGTCGGCCTGGTCGGCTGGGCCGTGCTGCCCTGGTACATGACCGAGGGCGGCTTCTGGGCCTTCGGCTGGATCGCCGATCTCGCGGGCGAGAGCCGTTCCGCGGCCGGCTGGGCGCTCGGCGGGCGCGGCTGGCTCTGGCTTCCCGTCCTCGGGTTCGCAGGCGCGGCGGCGACGCTTGCGCTTACCCGCGACCAGCTCACCGCAGCGCGCGGTCTGCTCGCCTCCGGCGCAGGCGGTCTCGGCCTGCTCATCGGCGAGGCCACCCTGGTCGGCACCCGGTTCGGCCTGTTCGAGGCCGAAAACCCCGGGCTCGGCGCGGGGGCGCTGGTCACGGCCGCCGCGCTCCTGTTCATCGCCACCACCGGCATTTCCGGCCTCGGCAAGGGACGGGGCGACGCCTTCGTCACCGGCCTTGTCGGCGCCATCGTCGCGCTGGTCGCGACCTTCGTCTTCTATCCCCTGAGCTTCATTCTCGTGCGTGCCTTCGAGCTCAAGGGCGGCGCGGGTTTCGGCGTGAGCGAGTTCTTCCCGCGGTTCTTTTCGTCCAACGTCTGGGGCCTTGGCTGCCTCACCGGGTCCGGCTCTTGCGGCCCGGCAATGAACTCGCTGCTGCTGGGCCTGTCCACGGGGGCGGGCACCACGCTCATGGGGTTGATGTTCGCGCTGATCTTCACCCGGACCGACTTCAAAGCCAAAAAGCTCCTGCGCGTGCTGACCGTGCTGCCCATCATCACGCCCCCCTTCGTGATCGGCCTTGCGCTGATCCTGCTGTTCGGCCGGGCCGGCACGGTCACCGAGTTCTTCGCCTGGGCCTTCGACTGGGAAAAGACCCGCTGGCTCTACGGCTTCAAGGGCGTCTGGCTCGCGCAGATGCTGAGCTTCACCCCCATCGCCTTTCTCGTGCTCATCGGCGTGGTCGAAGGCGTGAGCCCGTCGATGGAGGAAGCCAGCCAGACGCTCGACGCCGACCGTTGGCAGACCTTCCGCTTCGTCTCCTTCCCGCTGATGCGCCCCGGCATCGCCAACGCCTTCCTGCTCGGTTTCATCGAGTCGATCGCCGATTTCGGCAACCCGCTGGTGCTGGGCGGCAATTTCAACGTGCTCTCGACCGAGATCTACTTCGCCATCGTCGGCACCATCGCCGACCCGGCCAAGGCCGCGATCCTGTCGATCACGCTGCTCACCTTCACGTTGTCCGCCTTCCTCGCCCAACGCTTCTGGGTCGGCAAACGCAACTACGCGACGGTGACCGGCAAGGCCGACAGTGGCCGCCACGCGGCGCTGAACCCGGCGCTGCGCTGGACCGCCTACCTGCTGGCGCTGCCCTGGGCGGCCTTCACCATGGTGCTCTACGTGCTCATCATCTTCGGCAGTTTCGTCAAACTCTGGGGCTACGACCATACGTTCACGCTTGAACACTACCTGCGCGGCTTCAAGATCGTGGTGCGCAACGGCATCCATTTCACCGG
>JAGRMP010000260.1:0-4967 GCA_020441225.1 Maritimibacter sp.
AGACCTGCGACGAGGTGAACGAGCACCTGCGCGAGGTGCAGACCGTGGCCGACCGGATCGGCGCCGGCTTCATCGGTCTCGGCACCGCGCCGATCTGGCGCCACGAAGACATGCCGATGATGCCCAAAGGCCGCTACAAGCTGATGACCGATTACATGGACAAGGTCGGTACCCTCGGCAAGACGATGATGTACCGGACCTGCACCGTGCAGGTGAATCTCGATTTCGCCTCCGAGGCGGACATGGTGCAGAAATTCCGCGTCGGGCTGGCGTTGCAGCCGGTCGCCACGGCCCTCTTTGCCAATTCACCCTTCCTCGAAGGCAAACCCAACGGCCACAAATCCTGGCGCTCGCGGGTCTGGCGCGATCTCGATCCGGCGCGGACGGGCATGCTGCCTTTCGTCTTCGAGGACGGCATGGGGTTCGAACGCTATGTCGACTACGCGCTCGATGTGCCGATGTATTTCGTCTACCGGAACGGCGAGTACATCGACGCGCGCGGGCAGTCCTTCCGCGATTTCATGCAAGGCAAGCTTCCCGCCATGCCGGGCGAGATCCCCACGCTCAGCGACTGGGCCGACCACCTGACCACGATCTTCCCGGAAGTGCGCATCAAGAAGTTCATGGAGATGCGCGGGGCCGACGGGGGCCCGTGGCGGCGGATCTGCGCCCTGCCGGCCTTCTGGGTCGGGCTCATGTACGACCAGCCGGCGCTCGATGCCGCCTGGGACCTGGTCAAGGGCTGGGATGCGGGGATGCGCGAGGAATTGCGGGTCGCAGCCTCGGTCGACGGGTTGCAGGCCCGGGTCCGGGGGCTGTCGATGCAGGCGCTGGCCGAGACCGTGCTCGACATCTCGCGCGGCGGGCTCCGCCGTCGGGCACGGCCCGGGTTCGGCGGCATGGTGCCGGACGAGCGGCATTTCCTTACCGCGCTCGAGGACAGCGTCGAGGATGGCAAGACCCCGGCAGACGAGCTGCTCGAGCATTACTACGGCGACTGGAACGAAGATCTCACCAGGATCTACGGCGCGTACAGCTACTAGGGCGGTCGTACGCCCCGGCCCCGGCGCCCGGGGCGCCGGCAGGCGTCAGCCCCGGCTGCCCGGGTTGCCGAGCACCCGTTGCCGGTAGAGCGCGGAGATTTCTTCGCGGTGCCTCTGCTGAGCGACGGCTGCGGCGGCAGGGTCGGGTGCGGGCGCACCGTAGGCCTCGGCATAGCTGTCGCTGTAGGAACCGGCGCCGGGACGCGGATCGGGACCGTAGAAGTTGTCGCCCCGCGTCCCCGATTTCAGCATCCAGATCAGCATGGCGAGCGACAGGAGGACGAGTCCGATGGCGGAGCCGAACATCAGCGCGGCGCCGAGCCAGGGATCGCCGTCGATCGGCTCCAGCCCGAGCGCCCGGATCTGGTCCGGGCGCGCGATCATGGCGCCCCAGAACGACAGGCCGTTGAGGACCCAGGGGGCCATGATCCAGGCACCGGTGCGCCCGGTGTCGTGCAGCCGGCGCACGGTGACGGCGAACGACGGAAGCAGGGTGGCGACCCAGAAACTTGACGCGACCACGATGACCTGGACAAGCTCCGGCATCGAGAGCGTGTCGAGACCGGCAGCGACATAGGGCTTGAGAAGGACATGCGCGACAAGGCTGTGCACGAAGCTGCCGAGGAAAATGAACAGCGTCCACCACCAGTATTCCGACCGCGGCGCCCGGCCGGAGAAGGTGGCGTATTTCCCAAAGCAGGTACCGACTGCTGACACGAAACCCATCGCGTTTCCCTTTCCCGCGTGCATCGCGGTGAGAGAACAGCGAAAATCGGACCCGAGTTTGGCGCGCTGGGGGTATTCCTGGGTCACGCCGCATCGAATTGGCCCGCACAGGCCCGGCCGCGGGCGTAACCCTGGAAAGCGCGCGCCGGGCGGTCAGTCGCGCGGGACGGAAGGGATCGACGAGGCGGTGAGGCCCTCGCCGCCGTAACGTCCGCCACCGGCGCCTGGGTTCAACGGGTCGTCGCCGAAACGGTTCGGGCCGCCGGTGCCCTTGGTCGCCCAGAAGACGATCAGGACGATGAAGCCAATGAGCGGGATCAACACGATCCAGTACCACCAGCCGGAGCGGTCGGTGTCGTGCAGCCGGCGCACGGCGACGGAGATCGAGGGCAACAGGATGGCCAGCGAGAAGAACCCCGACAGGATCGGCGTGTTGGTCGAGGCCTCGAACCCGCCGTCATAGGTGGTCACAGTGCCGAACAGGACGGAATCCACCCCGCTCAGCACCATCGAGGTTACCCAGGTGAACAGCGTCCACCACCAGAACTCGGAGCGCTGCGCCCGGCCCGAGAAGGTCACGTATTTTGAAAAACAGGTCTTGATCGACTCGCCGAATGTCATGGGCCGTCTCCCTTTGGGAAATTTCGACGCCAAGCCTGCACCCATCACTTTTTCATTTCAATGGCCTTGGCCCGAACCGGACCGCAACCGGGGTCACCGGAACGCGCTATTTCCGACCGATCCTGGGCTCTTCGCCGCGCAACAGCCGGCCGATGTTGGCGCGGTGGCGTTCGAAGATGAGCGCGCCCAGCAGGAGCGCGATCAGGAAAGCTTCGGGACGGCCCAGGACCAGCGCCCAGATCGGCCCGAGCGCCGCGGCGGTGAGGCCCGCGAGCGAGGAGATCCGGAACAGCGCCGCCACCACGAGCCAGGTGGCCGCCGCCGCCAACCCGACCGGCCAGGTGAGCGCCATGAGGGTGCCGAGCCAGGTTGCCACGCCCTTGCCGCCCTTGAAGCCGATATAGACGGGGAAGAGATGGCCGAGATAGGCGCCGAGCCCGGCCGCCTGGGCAGCATCCTCGGCCAGGAGCGCGCGGGCGATCAGCACCGCCGCGGCGCCCTTGCCGATGTCGCCCGCGAGGGTGAGGAAGGCCGCGAGCTTGTTGCCGGTGCGCAGCACGTTGGTCGCGCCGATATTGCCCGAGCCGATGGCGCGGATGTCGCCCAGCCCGAAGACCCGGGCCCAGACCAGGCCGAAGGGCACCGAGCCGATGAGGTAGCCGGCGAGGAAGGTGGCGAACAGGAGGACGAGGGGCGTGGTGAGTTCGGGCATGAGGATTTATCTCCCGGCGGGTCCCCGGGCCGCAAGTCAAATCCGGCGCGAACCGTGGCGGGCGGTGCGCCGGGGGTGGCGCGGGAGCCGGGGGTTTCACACCGTCGTGCCGGAGGCACGCCTTCGGCGTGACACCCCATGGAGTATTTCCACCAAGAAAACGGTGGCGTGCGGGGCGGGCTTTCGGAGGTGTTTGGGTGGGGCGTGCGGGGGTGTGTGCGAGGGGTGTGCGAGCTCGCACACCTGGTCAAGCCTTTGGGATTATTGATGTTACCGCTAACAACTTTTCAGCTGCGCGAGGCCGCTGGCGGGCCGTCGCAAGGCCGGTGCGGCGGTCTAGCCGAAGACCCGCGCGCCGTCGACCCAGGTGCCCAGTACGCGGCCCTGCATCCGGGCCTCGTCGAAGGGGGTGTTCTTCGACTTGGAGCGCAGATCGAAGCGGCTGAGCACGAAGGGCGCGTCGGCGTCGAACAGCACGAGGTCGGCGGGCGCGCCGGGGGCCAGCGTGCCGCCGGGCAGGCCGAAGCGGCGGGCGGGGTTGAGCGAGAGCGCGCGCCAGAGCACGCCGAGCCCGATGGCGCCGGAATGGACGAGGCGGAGCGCGGCCGGCAGCAGGGTTTCGAGCCCGACCGCGCCGGAAGCGGCCTCTTCGAAGGGCAGGCGTTTCGATTCCTCGTCCTGCGGCGTGTGCATGGACGAGATCACGTCGATAAGCCCGGAGGCCACCGCTTCGACCATCGCCACCCGGTCGTCTTCGGCCCTGAGCGGCGGCTTGAGCTTGAAGAAGGTCCGGTAGGCGCCGACGTCGAGCTCGTTGAGGGTGAGGTGGTGGATGTTGACCCCGGCGGTCACGTCGAGCCCGGCGGCCTTGGCGCGTTCGAGGGCGGGGAGCGCGACGGCGGTGGAGAGGTTGTCGGCGTGGTAGCGCGCGCCGGTCATCTCGACCAGCGCGAGGTCGCGTTCGAGCCCCATGCGCTCGGCCATCGGCGAGACGGCCGGAAGGCCGCGCAGGCTCGCGAATTTGCCCGAGGTCACCGCCGCGCCTTTGGACAGGCCCGGGTCTTGCGGATGGGCCATGACCAGCGCCCCGAGCGAACGGGCGTAGGTGAGCGCACGGGAAAAGACCTTGGGGTCGGTGATCACGTGGTCGCAATCGGTGAAGGCGACGGCGCCCGCATCCATCAGGAAGCCCACTTCGACCATCTCGCGGCCTGCGCGCCCCTTGGTGAGCGCGGCCATGGAATGGACATGAACCGGCGCCACTTCGCGCGCCCGCCGGGTGACGAAATCGAGCACTTCGGGGGTGTCGATGGCGGGGGTGGTGTCGGGTCGGGTGACCATGGTGGTGACCCCGCCCGCTGCGGCTGCGGCGCCCGCGGTGCGGAAGCTTTCCTTGTGCCGCTCGCCGGGCTCGCCGATCTTGACGCCGATATCGACCAGGCCGGGGGCGAGGTGCTTGCCGCGGCAATCGACGATTTCGCCCGCCGCCTGCTCTCCCGGGGGCAGGTCGCGGCCCGCAATCAGGCCCTCGCTGATCGTCAGGCTGCCCGCGGCGACCTGGCCGGTTTCCGGGTCGACGAGGCGGGCGTTGGTGAAGGTGGTGGTGGTCATCTCTTGCCCTCGAGCGCCCGCGCGAGGATGGCGTAGGTGGCCTTGGGCTCGCTCAGCCGCTCGAGCCGGATCGAGGAGCCGCCCGCCTCGACATTGATCCCGCCGCCCGCAAGCTCGGTATGGGTCTCGGGGCCCAGCGCGATCTCGGTCTTGTAGGGGCCGAACAGCGCCAGCACCCGCCGGTCGGTGATCGCATAGGCGGTACGCCCATCGCGCGCCCGCGCCCGGCGGCGGTCGAGGAGCGTGATGCGCAG
>JAGRMP010000260.1:5051-5923 GCA_020441225.1 Maritimibacter sp.
AGCCACCAGGCGAAGAGCAGGAGCGCCATGGCGGCGGCGTAGAACAGCGCGCCGATGGTATTGGCGCGGGTCGAGATCCGGCGGCCGGGTTTGGGGTGGCCCTGCCAGAGCACGTCTTCGCCCTGATGCAGATGGGCGGCGATATCGGGACGGTCGCTCATGTGTCTGCTTTCCTGCGTTGAACCTGGCGCAGAAGCGCGAACACTTTCTGGCCGTCTGCGATGCGTTCGAAGCCGAGCGGCACGGTGTAGCTGCGGCCCTTGTCGGTCTGGCGCGTTTCGCGGGCGAAATGGAGCGTATCGGGCGGGCCTTCGTAGAAGCTGATCCGGATGTCGGGATCGATCGGGTAGGACTGGAGCTGCCGGCCCTTGCGGGCGCTGTCGGTGGCGATGAAGGCGCGCCGGTCGGTGAGCGTGTACCAGGTCTGGCGCCGCTGCAGGGTGGGGCCGAGGATGGTCTTGAAGACCAGGCCGACGCCGACCGAGAAATGGATCAGGCCGAACATCCAGAAGGAGGCGCCCATACGCGCGGCCATGACCATCCAGAACACCGCGAAACCCGCGAAGATCAGCCCGAACCCGGCGCCGAAGAGGTCGCCGCCGTCGACGTGGAACCGCTGGTCGGGCCGACCCTGCCACAGGATGCGCTCGCCGGGATCGAGGATGCCTTCCCAGCCCGGTACGCGGGCATGGTCGTCGGCTGGGGCGCCGGTTTCGGTATCGGTCTCGGTGAGTGCGGTCATCTGCGGCCCGTCGGCGGTCTGACGCCCGGTATAGGCGGGCGGGGGGCAGGGGGCAACATCGGGTGCGCGCGCCGGGGCGATGCTCAGGGCCGTGCCGACTTGATCGTCTCGGCCACCCCCTTGGGGTCGG
>JAGRMP010000260.1:5979-10430 GCA_020441225.1 Maritimibacter sp.
CACATCGGCGATGTCGGAAAGCCGGACGGTCATGCCGGCGGGCGACAGCAGCCGTCTGTCGGTGAGCTGCCAGGTGTGGCCGATGGCTTCGGAATAGACGTAGACGCCGCGAATGGCGATGGCGAGCAGCGCGCCGACCGCGCCGGTCCAGGCGTGCGGATTGCCCATCGCCATGAGCACCCCGTTTGCGCCCACCGCGCCGATGGCGGCGAGCATGATGTGCTCCTTGATATAGGTGGCCGGGTTGCCGCTGAACCGGGCGACCAGGGTCTCGCCGTCGGCGAGGCTGGGAAGGGGGTCGGTCGTGGGCATGGGGCGGGCTCCGGTCTGGCGTCAGGGCGTTTCGGCGACAGATAGCCGGTTCGCGCCGCTCAGGCCAGCACCAGAACGAGGAGCGCGAGCGCGATCAGCGCGCCAAGCGTGATGAGCAGCAACCGCTGGATCGACCGGGTGGCCGGGGCCGGGCCGGCGGGGCCCGCCAGGTGGCCGCGGGTGCTCTCGCTGGGCAGATGCGGCGACGCGGGCGCGAGGCTGTAGGGCGCGGCGTAGCGGCCGATGAAGGCGAGCGGCGGCTCGGGGTCGATCCGGTCCGCGCCTTCGGGCAATCCGCGCGAGAACAGGAGCACCACGGGGCCCTGGATGGCGGCAAGCCGGGCGGCATCGGGCGCGACCTGCTCCGGGTCCATGCCGTGCGCCTCGGTGAGGTAACGGTCCAGCCCGTAGTCCGCGAGATCGCGCGCGAGGAAGGTTTCGACCGAGGCGGGCGAAAGGCCGGGCAGGCCCAGCGCCCGGGCGAGCGGCCAGGTTTCGCCCGGTTGCGCAAAGGCCTTGAAGGCGGCGGGGTCGAGATCGGCGGTGAACACCCAGATCGCCCGTGCATCGTGGCCGGGAAGGGTGAGATCGTCGGTCATACCAGCACGCTTTCGGGCTCGGATCCGGCGCGCAGGTTGCGCGCGAGCAGATCCATCGCCGCCATGCGCACCGCGACGCCCATCTCGACCTGTTCCTGGATCACCGAGCGGTTGATGTCGTCGGCGATGGTGCCGTCGATCTCGACGCCGCGGTTCATCGGGCCGGGGTGCATCACGATGGCGTCGGGCTTGGCATAGCCGAGCTTTTCGGCGTCGAGCCCGTAGCGGTGGTAATATTCGCGCTCGGAGGGGATGAAACCGCCGTCCATCCGCTCTTTCTGCAACCTCAGCATCATCACCACGTCGGCGCCCTCGAGCCCCGCGCGCATGTCGTCATAGACCTCGACGCCGAAATCGCCGATCCGGCTCGGCATCAACGTGGGCGGGCCGACGAGGCGGACGCGGTTTTCCATCTTGCCGAGCAGGATCAGGTTGGAGCGGGCGACGCGCGAGTGGGCGATGTCGCCGCAGATCGCGATGGTGAGCCGGTGCAACCGGCCCTTCTCGCGGCGGATGGTGAGGGCATCTAGGAGCGCCTGGGTCGGGTGCTCGTGCCGGCCGTCGCCCGCGTTGAGCACGGCGGCATTGACCTTTTCGGCGAGCAGGTTGACCGCGCCGGAATTGGGGTGGCGCACGACGAGCAGGTCGGGATGCATGGCGTTGAGCGTGAGGGCGGTGTCGATCAGCGTCTCGCCCTTTTTGATCGACGAGGCCTGCATCGCCATGTTCATCACGTCGGCCCCGAGCCGCTTTCCGGCGATCTCGAACGAGGCCTGGGTGCGGGTCGAGTTTTCGAAGAACATGTTGATCTGGGTGAGGCCCTGCAGCACCTTGGAGCGCTTCTTGGGCTGGCGGTTGAGATCGACATAGCTGTCGGCCAGATCCAGGAGCGTGGTGATCTCGGCCGGGTTGAGCGGTTCGATCCCGAGCAGGTGGCGGTGGCGGAAGGTCATGGGCGGCTCCCTGTTTGGTCCCGGTCTACCCCGGGATGAGGGAACGCGGCAAGGCGCCCGCGGGGTCCACGCGATTTCGAAATCGCGTGAAGCGGTTTCGAAACCGCTTTTGCCGCCCCGGGGCTTGCCGGAGGCGACAGGTTCCGGTAGGTCGCGCCTCCCTGCCCATCCCCGGAGGCCCCCATGTCCACGCTCGCGATCGATTTCGGCACATCGAACTCCGCCGCCGCCGTTTTCGAAAACGGCGCGCCCCGACGGATCGCGCTGGAGCCGGGGGCCGACACGCTGCCGACGGCGGTGTTCTTCCCCTCCGACGGCGGCGCGATGCGGCTCGGCACCGAGGCGGCGCGGGCGCTGATCGACGGCGAGGACGGGCGCTACATGCGGGCGCTCAAAAGCGTGCTCGGCACGACGCTGTTTCACGAGGCACGGCTGGTCGGCGGCAAGCGACGGACGCTGGCCGAGGTGGTGACCGGTTTTCTCGCCGAGGTGAAGGCGCGGGCCGAGGCCGCGACAGGCGGGCGCTTCACCCGGGCGCTGTCGGGGCGGCCGGTGCATTTCCATTCCGACGACGACGAGCGGGACACGCGCGCCGAGATCGACCTGCGGGGCTGCTACCTGGCCGCCGGGTTCGAGGCGGTCGATTTCCTGTTCGAACCGGAAGCGGCGGCGCTCAATTCGGTCGGGCTCGGCCGCGAGGGCGAGGTCGGGCTGATCGTCGACATCGGCGGCGGCACCTCGGATTTCTCCGCCTTCCGGATCGAGGACGGCGCGGTCGGGATCCTCGCGAGCCACGGCATCCGGCTGGGCGGGACCGACTTCGACCGGGCGCTGTCGCTCGCGGAGGCGATGCCGCTCCTCGGCATGGGCGGGGAACTCACCCGGACCTTTGGTGAAGGCCGGTTGCCGGTGCCGCGCGCGATCTATGTCGATCTCGCGACCTGGGCGAAGATCCCGTTCCTTTACACCCGCGAGACCGAGCGCTTTGTCGACGATCTGTTCCGTCACGCGGTGGAGCCGGACAAGCTCGCGCGGCTGTCGACGGTGATCGAGGAACGGCTCGGCCATGAACTCGCCTTTGCCGTCGAGGCCGGCAAGGTGGCGGCGAATGGCGGGGCGCGGGCGGCGATCGAGCTCGGCATGATCGAGCCGGGGCTGCGCCACCCGGTGACGCCCGGTACGCTGGCGGCGGCGCTGGAACAGTACCGCGACGCGCTCAGGGGCGCGCTCTATGCGACCCTGATGCAGGCGAATGTGACCCCCGATGCCGTGGGCACGGTGGTGCTGGTGGGCGGATCGAGCCTGATGGGGATGATCACCGAGACCGTAGCCGCGGTCTGCCCCGGCGCGCGGCAGGCGCGGGCCGAGGCCTTTACTGCGGTCGTGGACGGGTTGGCCCGCGCCGCCGCCTGAACCGCTTGTGGCCCCCGGGGCCCGGCCCTAGCTTGGGGTCATGGATTCGGCGGCGGACATTTCTCTCGACTGGCACGGCGCCAAGGCGCTGTTGGAATGGTATGTCGAGCTCGGCGTGACCGATGCCGTGGGCGATACCCCCGTGGACCGCACCCTGCTCGCCGACAGCCTGCCGAAACCCGCCCGCAAGCCCGCGCCCGTGGCGGCGGAACCGGTGGAGCCGGTGCGCCACGATTACGCGGCCGAGGCGCTGACCCGGGCCGAGGGGGCGGGGACGCTGGAGGCGCTCGCCGAGACGATGCAGGATTTCGAGGGTCTGGAGCTCAAGAAGGGCGCGCGCAATTTCGTCTTTGCCGACGGCCATCCGGCCGCGCGGGTGATGATCGTGGGCGAGGCGCCGGGCGCGGACGAGGATCGGATCGGCCGGCCCTTCGTGGGCCGGGCGGGGCAGTTGCTCGACCGGATGCTGGCGGCCATCGGCCTCGCCCGCGACCATCCGGACCCGGGGCGCGCGGTCTATATCACCAACGTGTTGCCCTGGCGGCCGCCGGGGAACCGCGCGCCGACGCCGGAAGAGATGGCGCTGATGATCCCGTTCCTGCGCCGCCATATCGCGCTGGTGGATCCGGACGTGCTGATCCTGATGGGCAACACGCCCTGCGGCGCTCTGCTGGGGCGCACGGGGATCCTGCGGATGCGGGGCACCTGGACGCAGGCCGAGGACCGGTCGGTGATGCCGATGACGCACCCGGCCTACCTCCTGCGCAACCCCGCGGCGAAACGCGAAGCCTGGGCGGATCTGCTCGAGATCCAGGCGAAACTGAGGGAGACACCATGAAGATCCTGGCCTTTTCCGATCTGCACATCGCCCGCGCCCGGGCCGCCGATATCGTCGCCGCGAGCCGGGTGGCCGATCTGGTGATCGGCGCCGGCGATTTCGGCAACATGCGCAAGGGCGTGGCCGAGGCGATGGGGCTTTTGGCTGGAATAGAGACACCTTTGGTGCTGGTGCCGGGCAATAACGAGAGCCTCGAAGAGCTGCAGGCCGCCGCGCCCGAGGACGCGTTTGTGCTACACGGTGACACGATCACGATCGACGGTGTCACGCTGTACGGGATCGGCGGCGGCATCCCGGTCACGCCCTTCGGGGCCTGGAGCTGGGATCTGAGCGAAG
>JAGRMP010000002.1:0-5376 GCA_020441225.1 Maritimibacter sp.
TGTCGAAGCCGATCAGCCGGTCGTGGCCCGCCGCCTCCGCCGTGCGCACCATGCCGACGATCCCGCCCGCAGGTCCCGACAGGATCGCGTCCTTGCCCTGGAACAGATGCGCGTCGGTGAGCCCGCCGTTCGACTGCATGAAATAGAGCCCATGGGTCGCGCGCCCGAGGTCCAGCGCGGCTTCGACCTCGGCCACGTAGCGGCGCAGGATCGGCGACAGGTAGGCATCGACCACGGTGGTGTCGCCGCGGCCCACGAGCTTGGCGAGGCGCGAGACCTCGTGGCTGGTGGAGACCTGGGTGAAGCCCGCTTCGCGCGCGAGCGCGGCGGCGCGGATCTCGTGATCGGGGGCGATATGGGCATGGAGGAAAGCGATGGCGACGGCCTCGATCCCGTCGGCCCGCGCGGCACGCAAGGCGCGGTCCAGCGCCGCTTCGTCGAGCTCTGTGATCACATTCCCGTCGGCATCGCACCGTTCCCGCGCCTCGACCACGCGCTCGTAGAGCAGCTCGGGGCGCTTGATCTGCAAGGCAAAAAGGTCGGGGCGCGCCTGGGTGCCGATCCGGAGCAGATCGGCGAACCCTTCTGTGATCACAAGAAGCACCCGCTCGCCCTTGCGTTCCAGCAGCGCGTTGGTGGCAACCGTCGTGCCCATCTTGACCGCGCGGATCGCGGCATCGGGGATCGGCGCGCCGGGCGCAAGCCCGAGGCAGCGGCGGATGCCCTCGACCGCCGCGTCGCGATACTGCTCGGGGTTCTCGGACAGGAGCTTGGCGGTCTCGATCCCGCCATCGGGCGCGCGCGCGACCACGTCGGTAAAGGTCCCGCCCCGGTCGATCCAGAATTCCCATTGTCCCGACACGCGCCGCCCTCCCTTGGTCACCCCATGGGTCGGGCAGCCCGGTGGGAATGTCAATCGGCGCCGCCAGGAACCGTTTCAGAGCCGGTCGCGCAGGGAGAACCAGACCATCGCCAGCACCAGGAGCGGCCAGCGCAGCGCCGCACCGCCGGGGAAGCGCGGGGTGGGCACGCTGGCCATGAGGTCGAACCGCCCGGCGCTGCCGGTGATCGCCTCGGCGGCGAGCTTGCCGCCCAGGGTCGCCATCGCCACGCCATGGCCGGAATAGCCGCCGGCGGTCAGGATATTGGCCGCGATCCACTCGAAATGCGGCATCCGCGAGCGGGTGATCGCGAGCGTGCCGCCCCAGGCGTGGTCGATCCGCGCGTCGCTGAGCTCGGGAAAGATCTCGACCATCGGGCGCCGGGCTTTCGCCGCGATGTCGGCGGGGAAGCGGTAGCCGTAGCTCTCGCCGCCGCCGAACAGCATCCGCCCATCCGCCGACAGCCGGAAATAGTTGATGACGAATTTCGAATCCGCCACCGCCTCGCGCCCCGGGATCAGCCGGTCGGCGAGGTCCCCGAGCGGCTCGGTGGCGACGATGTAATTGTTGATCGGCATCACCTGGGCGGCAATCCGGCGGTCGAGATCGCCAAGATAGCCGTTGGCGGCCCAGAGCAGATGGCGGGCCCGGATGCGTGCGGGACCGGCGCCGAGCCGTACCGGGTCGGTCTCGGTCACCCAGTCGACCCGCGAACGCTCGTAGATCCGCGCGCCCGCTGCCGCCGCGGCCCGTGCGAGGCCGAGCGCGTAATTGAGCGGGTGCAGATGGCCGCCGCCGGCATCGTAGACCCCGCCGTGATAGGCCTCGGACCCCACGCGCGAACGGATCTCGTCGCGCGAGAGGGCCCGGACCTTGTCATAGCCATAGTCGCGCGCGAGCTTCTCGGCATAGGCATGGCTGTGGGCGACGTAGCGCGCGCGGTGGTCGGCGTGGATCAGCCCGGGCACGAAGCCCGCCTCGGGCGCGTGGCGGGTCACGAGGTCGAGGGTCAGCTCCATGCTTTCGACCGACAGGTCCCACAGCGCCCGCGCCCGCTCGGGGCCGACCAGGTCCTCGAGGTCGTCCTGCTCGATCCGCTGGCCCGGGCTCAGCTGGCCGCCGTTCCGCCCCGAAGCGCCGAAGCCGACCCGGTGCGCCTCCAGCACCACCACGTCGAGCCCGGCCTCGGCCAGATGCAGCGCCGCCGAGAGCCCGGTAAAGCCGCCGCCGATCACCGCAACGTCGCAAGTGATCTCGCCCTCGGCTTGCGGGAAGGGATCGAGCGCCAGCGCCGTGGCCGCATACCAGGACGGGGGGTATTCCCCGACCCGGTCATTTGCCGTCAGGATGTCGAGCGCCAAGGTCCTGTCCCTTTTTCTTGGTCGAAATACTCCGGGGGTGCGGGGGCAGAGCCCCCGCCCGCGCGCCGGGCATTACTCCGCGGTCTTCAGAAGACCCTCCTCCTTCGCCGCCGCATAGCCCTCGTCGAGCGATTTCACGGCGCGTTCGAACAACAGATCGATGTCCGCCTTCTGCATCACCAGCGGCGGCGAGATGATCATCCGGTCGCCGACATGGCGCATGATGACGTTGTTCTTGAAGCATTTTTCCCGAACCGTGTAGCCCACCGTCCCTTCCGGGCTCGCGAAGGGCTTGCGGACCGACTTGTCCGCGGTCAACGCCAGCGACGCCATCATGCCGACGATCTTGGTCTCGCCGACGAAAGGGTGGTCGGCGAGCTGGTGCCATTTGCGGGCCAGGTAGGGCCCGGCCTCGTTCGCGACGTGGTCGACGATCCGTTCCTCTTCCATAATGCGCAGGTTTTCGAGCGCAACGGCGGCCGAAACCGGGTGGCCGGAATAGGTGTAGCCGTGGGCAAACTCCTCGCGGCCGATCACTTCGGCAACCTTGTCCGACACCAGCGAGCCGCCGATCGGCGCATAGCCCGAAGACAGCCCCTTGGCGACGGTCACGATGTCGGGCTTGAGCCCGTAATACTCGGTGCCGAACCACTTGCCGGTGCGGCCGAAGCCGGTGATGACCTCGTCGACGATGAGCAGGATGTCGCGTTCGGCGCAGATCCGGCTGATCTCGGGCCAGTAACTGTCGGGCGGCACGATCACCCCGCCGGCGCCCTGGATCGGCTCGGCGATGAAGGCGGCGACGCTTTCCTCGCCGATCTCGTCGATCTTGGCCTCCAGCTCGCGTGCCCGCATCAGGCCGAATTCCTCGGGGCTCATGTCGCCGCCTTCGAGATACCAGTGCGGCTGGCCGATATGGACCACGCCGGGGATCGGCAGCCCGCCCTGGGCGTGCATCCCCTGCATGCCGCCGAGCGAGGCGGAGCCGACCGTGCTGCCGTGGTAGGCGTTTTTGCGGCTGATGATCGTGGTCTTGCCGGGCTTGCCCATCAGCTCCCAATAGCGGCGCACCAGCCGGATGTTGGTGTCGTTCGCCTCCGAGCCGCCGCCGGCGAAAAAGACGTGGTTGAGATCGCCCGGCGCAAGGGCCGCGAGCTTGTCGGCAAGCGCGATCGCGGGCACATGCGTCGACATGAAAAAGGTGTTGTAGAACGGCAGCTCCTTCATCTGCCGGTAGGCGGCCTCGGCGAGCTCGTCGCGGCCATAGCCGATGTTGACGCACCACAGGCCGGCCATGCCGTCGATGATCTGTTCCCCCTCGCTGTCCGTCAGCATGACGCCGCTTGCCCGGGTGATCACCCGCGCGCCGCGCTTGGCGAGTTCGCCGTTGGCGGTGAACGGATGCATGTGATGCGCGGCATCGAGCGCCTGAAGCTCGGCGGTCGGCAGGTGATTCGTTATCTCGTTCATGGGATCCTCGGCGTGCAACTGGCGTCCAGAATATGATCAAAAAGCGGGCTGTCAACGAAGCCCCTGCCCGTTTTCCGGGATCTCGCTCAGCTCAGAGACCGGTTGACCTGGGCGATTCCCTGGTCGATGTCGCCCAGGATCGCCGCCGCAACGGCCTCCGGGTCGCGCGCGCGCATCGCCGCCAGCGCCTCGCGGTGCATGTCCGGCAGATTGGCGGTGCCATGGCGTCCGAGCATCACCCTGAGCGGCGGTCCGGAGCGCAGCCAGAGCATCTCCGAGATGGCGATCAGCACCTCGGCGCCGGAATGCGCATAGAGCCGGGCGTGGAACAGATGGTTGTGCTGGAGATAGCCGCGCACGTCGCCGTTTTCGATCGCCGCATCGACCGCCGCATCCTCGGCGGCGAGCAGATCGATGTCGAAATCTTCCATGTTTTCAATGGCTCTGCGCGCGAGCTCAGGTTCGACGGCGCGCCGGGCAAAGGCCAGTTCCCCGTATTGCGACAGCGTCAGCTCCGGCACTTCCACCCGCCGGTTGCCCTTGAACACCAGCGCCCCCTGGCTGGTCAGCCGCCGGATCGCTTCGCGCACCGGGGTCATGCCCAGCCCGGCCCGGTCGGCCAGCCCCTGGATCGTGACCGGTTCGCCCGGCGCAAGCTCGCCGTAGAGCACCATCTCGCGCAACGCCTGGTAGGCGCGCTGGTGCTCGGGAATTTTTGACGCCGCGTCTTCCACCGTGCCTCCCCGGATCAATCCTTTGCGCTTGCGCGCGAAGTGGATAAGGTCAAAGGGTAGGCTATCGTCTCGCAGGGGATTTGACCATATCGTCTACCTGTGTAGATTTGATCAAAATAAGAGCCGGGCCTTGAGGGTCCGGACAGACGGGAGCAACAGGGGAGACCTCCATGCCCAAGACTACCTTCCTTCTCGGGACCGCCATCGCGCTGGTTGCCGGCGCCGCCATGGCCGATGAAGTGCGGGTCTACAACTGGTCCGACTATATCGACGAAGACCTGCTGACCAAATTCGAGGAAGAGACCGGTCTCGACCTCGTCTACGACGTGTTCGATTCGAACGAGGTGCTCGAGACCAAGATGCTCGCGGGCGGCTCGGGCTACGACGTGGTGGTGCCCACCGGGTCGTTCCTCGCCCGCCAGATCCAGGCCGGCGCGTTCCAGAAACTCGACAAGTCGAAGCTGCCGAACATCGTCAACCTGTGGCCGGTGATCACCGAGCGGGTCGCCCGCTACGACCCCGGCAACGAATACGCGATCAACTACATGTGGGGCACCACCGGGATCGGGACCAATGTGACCAAGGTTCGCGAGATCCTGGGCGACGATGCGCCCATCGACAGCCTCGCGCTGGTCTTCGACCCCGCCAACATGGAAAAGCTCGCCGAATGCGGCGTGATGTTCCTCGATGCGCCCGACGAGATGATCCCGGCGGCGCTGAAGTACCTCGGGGAAGATCCGAACTCGATGGACGAAGCCGTGGTCACCCGGGCCGAGGAAGCCTTCGCGCCGATCCGCCCCTATATCTCGAAGTTCCACTCCTCCGAATACATCGAGGCGCTGGCCAACGGCGAGATCTGCGTCGCCTTCGGCTGGTCGGGCGACATCCTGCAGGCCCGCGACCGGGCCGCCGAGGCCGACAACGGGATCG
>JAGRMP010000002.1:5509-7299 GCA_020441225.1 Maritimibacter sp.
TGGCCGCGGCGTCGAACTACGTCTATTACGCCAACGGCAACCTCGCGAGCCAGGAGTACCTCAACGAGGACGTGATCGGCGACACCGCGATCTACCCGGACGAAGCGACGCTCGAAAACCTCTACGTCAAGGACGGGTACGACCAGAAGCTGCAGCGGGTGGTCACCCGGATGTGGACCAAGATCAAATCGGGCACCTGAGCCTGACGACCGAAACCGGCCCCCGCCCTTCTCTGGCGGGGGCCTTTCTCTGACAGGTGAACGATCATGGCCGTCCCTCCGCACAAACCGAGGCCCAACCCGACCCAGGCGGTCTTCGCCCCCTGGGCCGATCCCGGGGCCGTTCCGCTGATCCGGTTCCAGAACGTCACCAAGAGGTTTGGCGAGTTCACCGCCATCGACGACCTCACGCTCGATATCTACGAGAAGGAATTCTTCGCGCTCCTCGGCCCCTCGGGCTGCGGCAAGACGACGATGATGCGGATGCTCGCGGGCTTCGAAAGCGCGACCGAGGGCACGATCACGCTCGGCGGCCAGAACATGGGGGGCATCCCGCCCAACGAGCGGCCGGTGAACATGATGTTTCAGAGCTACGCGCTGTTTCCGCACCTGAGCGTGTGGGACAACATCGCCTTCGGGCTCAAGCGCGACAAGATGGCCAAGGACAAGATCGACGACCGGGTGAACGAGATGCTGCGCCTCACCCGGCTGGAGAAATTCGCCCGCCGCAAGCCGCACCAGATCTCCGGCGGCCAGCGCCAGCGGGTGGCGCTCGCCCGCGCGCTCGCCAAGGCGCCCAAGCTGCTCCTGCTCGACGAACCGCTCGGCGCGCTCGACCGCAAGCTGCGCGAAGAGACCCAGTTCGAGCTGATGGATATCCAGGAGACCACCGGCACCACCTTCGTCATCGTCACCCACGACCAGGAAGAAGCGATGACGGTCGCCTCGCGCATCGCGGTGATGGACCATGGCAAGGTGATCCAGGTGGACACGCCGGCGCAGGTCTACGAACAGCCCAATTCGGTCTACGTGGCCGATTTCATCGGCGACGTGAACCTGATCGAGGGCAATTACACGCTCGCGGCCTCGGGGACGGGCGAGATCGCCTATGCCGAGGGCGAACCGCCGATCACGGTCGAACCGGTCGAGGGGCTCGCGAGCGGCACGCGGGTGACCTACGCGATCCGGCCCGAGAAGATCTCGGTCGGGCGCGAACCCGATGCCGAGCGCAAGAACACGGCCTTCGGCAAGATCATCGACATCGGCTATCTCGGCAATGTCTCGACCTATCACGTCGAGCTGGCGAACGGGCAGATGGTGAAAGCGGCTATGACCAACGCCAACCGGATCGCCCGGCGCGAGTTCACCTGGGATGACGAGGTCAGCATCTCGTGGCGCGAGACCGCGGGCGTGGTGCTGACATCATGAAGCGGGCTGCCCTCATCGCCCTGCCCTATGCCTGGCTCGCGGCGCTGTTCCTGGTGCCGTTCCTGATCGTGTTCAAGATCAGCCTGTCGGACACGGCGCTGGCGATCCCGCCCTATACGCCGAACCTCGATTTCTCGGCCGGCTGGGCGGGGATCCGCGACTTTTTCGCCGGGCTGGATTTCGAGAATTTCGCCTTCCTCACCACCGACGATCTCTACTGGAAAGCCTATCTGTCCTCGCTCAAGATCGCGGTGATCTCGACATTCATGACGCTGCTGGTGGGATACCCGATCGCCTATGGCATGTCGCGGGCCGCCGACGAATGGCGCCCGACGCTTCTGATGCTGGTGATCCTGCCGTTCT
>JAGRMP010000261.1 GCA_020441225.1 Maritimibacter sp.
TTCTACCGGCTGGTCCATGCCGAGGCCGACGGCTTTCCCGGCGTCGTCATTGATCGCTTTGGGGATGCGGCGGTGATCCAGCCCAACGCCGCCTGGGCCGAAAGCAATCTGGACACGCTGGTTGCCGCCCTGCGGCGCGTGACCGGGGTCACGACCGTCATCAAGAACGGCGCGGGCCGCGCGCGGTCGCTCGAGGGTTTGACCGAGGAAACCGTGGTGTTGACCGGTGCCATCGACGGCCCCGTGCCGGTGCCGATGAACGGCGCGGTCTATATGGCCGACCTGACCGGCGGGCAGAAGACCGGCCTGTTCTATGACCAGCGTGACAACCACGCCTTTGCCGCGCGTCTCGCCAGGGGGGGGCGTGTTCTGGATGTCTTCAGCCATGTCGGCGGTTTCGGGCTGGCGGCCCTGGCCGCGGGGGCGGACAGCGCGCTGGCGATCGACGGTTCCGAACCGGCGCTGGCGCTGGCGGAACGGGGGGCGGCCGCGATGGGGGCGGGTGCGCGGTTCACCACCCGGCAGTCGGATGCGTTCGAAGCCCTCGAAGCCCTTGCTGCCGAACAGGCGCAGTTCGAGCTGGTGATCTGCGATCCGCCCGCCTTTGCCCCGCACCGCCAGGCGCTGGACGCGGGCCTCAGGGCGTATGAGCGCATCGCCCGCATGGCCGCGCCACTGGTCGCGCCGGGGGGGTATCTGGTGCTCTGCTCGTGCTCGCACGCGGCCGACCTGGCCCAGTTTCGCGCCGCCTGCACGCGCGGGATCGGCAAGGGCCGGCGGCAGGGGCAGCTTTTGCACACGGGTTTTGCCGGGCCGGATCACCCGATGCTGCCGCAACTGGCCGAAAGCGGCTATCTCAAGGCGCTGGCGTATCGGCTTGACTAGGGTCTTTCTGGATACCTGCGTGCTGTTCCCGCCGATCCTGCGGGACCTTGTGCTGGGGTTGGCGGACCGGGGGCTCTATACGCCGCTCTGGTCGGCGGGCGTGGCGGCGGAATGGCTGCATGTCACCGCACGCAAGGGCGAGACCGGCGCGGCGCAGGCGCTGGCCCGGATGCAGGCGCGCTGGCCCGGGGCCGAGGGCCCCCCCGGCGACCCCGCGCTGCTGGATCTGCCCGATGCGGCCGACCGCCATGTGCTGGCAGCGGCGATCGCGGCGGGCGCGGACATCCTGCTGACGCAGAACCTGCGGGATTTCCCCCGCCGCGCCCTGGCGCATCACGCGATGCGCGCGCTCTCGCCCGACGATTTCACCATGGACCTGTGGCTCGCCGGCAACGCGCCGGTCGAGGCCGAGGTCGCCCGTGTCTGGCCGGGGCTCAAGGGTGCCGCGCTCCGCAAGGCGTTGAAAAAGGCCGGTCTGCCGCGACTGGGGCGCGCGCTGGAACGCTGATCAGATCCATTTCGCCAAGGGCGGCAGGCTCATCAGGACGGCATCCGCGTTGTGCCCTGTCTCGAGCCCGAATTTCGTGCCCCGGTCATAGACCAGGTTGTATTCGGCATAGAGCCCGCGGTGGACGAGCTGGGTGTCCTTGTCGGCCTCGGTCCAGGCGGTGTCGCGCCGCCGCTCGGTGACCGGCACGAAGGCGGGCAGAAAGGCGCGGCCGACGTCCTGGGTGAAGGCGAAATCCGCCTCCCAGTCGCCGGTGTTGAGGTCATCGTAGAAGATCCCGCCGACGCCCCGCGCCCGGCCCCGGTGCGGCACGAAGAAATATTCGTCGGCCCAGGCTTTGAAGCGGTCGTAATAGGCGGGGTCGTGCGCGTCGCAGGCCGCCCGCATCCCGGCGTGGAAATGGGCCGTGTCGTCGTCGTATTCGATGCAGGGGTTGAGATCCGCGCCGCCGCCGAACCACCAGGCACCGGGCGTCCAGAACATCCGCGTGTTCATGTGGACGGCGGGGGTGTGCGGGTTCTGCATATGGGCGACCAGGCTGATACCCGAGGCCCAGAACCGTGGGTCGGCCTCGATCCCGGGCACGCCGCGCGCGGCCATCGCCTTTTGCGCCGCCTCGCCCAGCGTGCCGTGCACGGTCGAGACGTTGACGCCGACCTTTTCGAACACCCTCCCGCCGCGCATCACGCTCATCAGCCCGCCGCCGGCGTCGGAGCCATCGTCGGAGGCGCGCTTGGTCTCGCTCACCTCGAACCGGCCCGGGGGCGCATCGGCGAAGGGCCCGGTGGCCTGGGTGACCTCCAGCGCTTCGAAACCGGCGACGATCTCGTCGCGCAGCGCGCGGAACCAGGCGCTCGCGCGGTCCTTTTCGGCGGTCATGGCGGCATCTTGCATAGGTGTCTCCCCTGAACGGCTCCGGGCACGGCCCCGGGACGGCCCTTGGCTAGCAGGATTGGCGGGGGCGGCAAAGCGTGATTTGCCGCCGCCGAGGGCCGCGCTATGATCGCCGCGGAAGGAGATTTCCATGCGTGCGACGACCCTCATCGTTCCGGCCCTGGCGGTTCTCGCCGCCTGCGCCACGACCCCGCGGGGGCAATGCGAGGCGGTCCAGCGCAACCAGCTCGCGACGGTCGAGGCCGAGATCCGGGACACCGAGCTGACCCTGCAGCGCGGCTACCGGCTGGTGCCGGCGCGCTCGAAAATCGGGCCGCATTATTGCCTGTCGCCCGGCGGCCGCCCGCGGCCCTGCTTCGGCAACGAGGACCCGGACGAGCCGATTTTCGACCGCCGCGCGATCAACCGCGTGGCCGAGACCGCCAAGCTCACGGCGCTGCGCGCGGAGCAGGCCCGGCTGAGCGGCGAGTTGGCGCAATGTGCGGTGCGCTACCCGGAGTGACACGCGCGGACCCGCAGGCCCGAGCGGGCATTAGTGCGCGGGCGCGCCGACCACATCGACGAGGCAGCGCCCGCCATCGACGTTGAGCACCTGCCCGGTCATGAACCCCGACCCGTCGGAGGCCAGGAAGCGCACGGTTTCGGCAAGCTCCGACGCGCCGGCGATCCGGCCCAGCGGGGTGCCCTCGATGATCATGCTGCGCATCTCCGGATCTTCGCGCAGCGTGTCTTGCAGCGAGGCGCTCATTACCGAGCCGAAACTTACCGCGTTGACCCGGATGTTGTGCGGCGCGAGCGCGACGGCGAGGGCGCGCGTCGCCTGTTCGAGCGCCGCGGCGGCGATTGAGAAGGCCATCAGCCCCGGCTGGGTGCGGGTCGAGGCGATGGACGAGAGGTTGATGATCGCGCCCAATTGCGCGTCGGACCCTTCGGGCAGGCTCTCGCCCTGGGCGATGAACCGCTTGGCCACCGCCTGGCTCAACCGAAGCGCGGTCATCAGGTTTTGTTCGAGCAGCAACTCGACCGTCTTGTCCTTCATGTCGAGCGGATCGGAATGGATCACCTGGCGCGAGGCGTTGACCAGGATGTCGACCCGGTCGAAGGCGTCGACGGCGGCGGCGACCAGGTTGGTAATGGTGAGCTTGGTGCGCAGATCGCCCGCATGGATGCGGATGTTGCGGTCGTCGCCCTCGTCGGGGTCGCAATTCTCGGGGTTGCGGCCGAATTCCTCGATGAGCTTGGCCTCGTCGATATCGGCGCAGACCACGTTGGCCCCCTGTTCGGCGAAATG
>JAGRMP010000262.1 GCA_020441225.1 Maritimibacter sp.
AAGCGGCGTGGGGCGCTTCGAACGGGGTGTCCGGCGTGGGGGCCAGCGGCATTTTCGCGGATTTCATGCCCGCCGCGCGCGGGCGCCCCGCCAGGGTGATCAGCGCGACGTTGCACTTGCCCGCGGCAATCGACTGCGCCGCATGGGCGACGTGAACCAGGTAGGCCGATCCGCCGGAATCGGTAGAGTTGAAATGGCTGACGTTGAGGTTCATGTATTCCAGCATCGACATCGGGCCGAGACCGGGGGCGTCGCCCGCGCAGAAGTAGCCATCGACGTCGTCGAAAGTCAGTCCGGCGTCGGCGAGCGCGCCCCGGGCGGATTGCATGTGCAGTTGCGCGACCGAAATGCCTTCGGCCTTGCGGGTCGGATGCTCGAAGGCGCCGACGATATAGGCGCGGCTCATTGCACGGCCTCCAGCCTTGCTTCGGCGCCGATTTCGGCGGCGAGCGCGGCGCTGCGGAGACGCAGGCTCCCGGCTTCCTGACCAAGCAGCGCCTGAAGGCAAATCAGGCGGCGAAAATAGTGTCCGATGGCCATTTCGTCAGTCATGCCCATCCCTCCATGCAATTGAATCGTGGCTTGGCCGACCGTCTGCGCGGCCCTGCATATACGGGCGCGGGCGCGGTCGAGCAGCGGTGTGGGGTCGGCGAGCGTCTGAGCGGCGAAGCTGGCCATCTCGGCCATGCTGCGAGCCAGTTCCGCCTCGACGCCGATGTCGGCGAAGCGGTGGCGCAGGGCCTGGAAGCTGGCCAGCGGGCGGCCGAATTGCTGGCGCTCGTTCAGGTAGGTGCGGGTCAAGGCAAGCGCCTTGTCGATGGTGCCGACAGCATCGGCGCAAAGTGCTGCGACGGTGACGGCCTCCGCTTTCGCGACGGCGTTGCGCGCTGCCGCGCCCCGGGCCAGGATCGCCTCGTCGCCGACTGTGTAGCCGTCGAGATGCACCTTGCCCAGATGACGCCCGTCAATGCCCCGATAGGGGGTGATCGCGATGCCGTCGGTCCCGCTCGGCAGCCGCGCGAGCATCGGCTCGGGGCCGTCCGCGAAGATCAGGAGATCGGTTGTGTGAGGGCCGACCTCGCACAACGGTACGGTGCCGCAAAGCGAGGCGCCATCCTTGTCGGGCGCGGCGGATACCGGAGTGGCCAGGCCGACCGGAAGGCCGAAGCCGACGGGCGCGAAAATGCGGCTTCCCGCGACCAGGCCGGCCAGCACGTCAATGCCGACGCCGGCGGCGCGAAGGGCGGTCAACGCCGTGACGGAGGAGGCCACGAAGGGTTCGGGCAGGCGGGCGTGGCCCGCGGCATAGGCCAGGATCGCCGCCTCCGCCGCGCCAAGCCCGAGGCCGCCCGCGGCGTCGTCCGCCAGGATTCCGTGCCAGCCGAGATCGGCCATCCCGACCCAGCGATCCGCATCGAAGCCATCGGATTGTCGCAGCGCCGCCTCGCTGACGGCGCCGGTAAAACGCGTGGCGCTGTCACGGATCATTTCCGCCTCGTCGGAGGGCGTCAAGTGGTCGAGAAAGCTCATTGCAGCGTGTCCAGGGTGGCCTTGGCGAGAATCTCGCGCTGAATTTCGTTGGTACCGCCATAGATCGAGGTGGCGCGGCCGAAGAGGTATTCGGCGAGCGCCCCGTCGAAGAAGCCTTGGGGAAGATCGCTGACATCCTCCATCGCCTCGACGAACTGCGGGCCGCGTCCGGCCGCGAACGGGCCGAGGGCCGAGACCATGAGCTCGGCAAGCGCCTGCTGGATCTCGGCGCTCTTCAGCTTCAGCACCGATGGCCCGACGCTGGCGAAGGCGCTGTCGCGCCCCGTGGACAGGAGGCGGATTTCGGTGATCTCCAGCGCCGTGAGATCGGCTTCGATCCGGGCGAGGTCTCGCAGGAAAGCCTGGTCAGCGCATAACGGCGTGTCGCCAATGTGGCTGGCGCGTGCGATCCGCTTGAGCCGAGCAATCTGGCGGCGGCACCTGCCGATATTGGTGATCCCGGTGCGCTCGTTGCCGAGCAGGAACTTCGCATAGCTCCAGCCTTTGCCTGCCTCGCCGACCAGCCCGCTCTTGGGGATCTTCACGTCGGTGAAGAACACTTCGTTGAGCGAATGGGACATGTCGATGGAGATGATCGGTTTGATTTCGATGCCGGGCGTGTCCATGTCGAGCACGAAGAAGGAGATACCCTCCTGCTTGCGAGCGCCTTCGCCGGTGCGGGCCAGTAGGAAAATCCGGTCTGCGTAATGGGCTTTCGAGGTCCAGATCTTCTGGCCGTTCAGCAGGTAATGGTCGCCCCTGTCCTCGGCGCGGGTCTTCAGGCTTGCCAGGTCGGAACCTGATCCGGGCTCGGAAAAGCCCTGGCACCAGAAGTCTTCGCCGCTCAGGATGCGCGGCAGATACAGGTTTTTCTGATCCTGATTGCCGAAAGTGTAGAGCACCGGGCCGACCATTGCTGTGCCGAAGGGCAGGACCGAAGGCGCGGCATTGTTGCCGAGCTCGATTGTGTAGACAAAGCGCTGAAGCTGCGACCAGCCTGTGCCGCCGTATTCGACAGGCCAAGCGGGTGCGACCCAGCCCTTGGCGCTCAACTTTTTCAGAAAGGCGACAACTTCGGACTTGGTTGCCGAATAACCCATGTCGAGCCGGGCGCGGGTCTCGTCCGGCACGGCAGTGCGTAGGAATTGACGAACTTCCCCGCGGAACGCTCGCAGCGAGTCGTCAAGGAGCAAATCGATGTGATCCCAGACGTCATCCCTGGGCTGGCGGCACTCCGAATCTTTCATCGCGGAGCGATCCAGGTCGATACCGAGAACTGCGTTTTGTGCATTGTATCCCGGCTCCTCTCTCTGCCTCGGCGGTCTTCGGTTCCAATAAGTTCAAACTTTCAATTGGTCTTACCATTGCAATGAGTCGCGCCAATGTCAACTCCGTCCAATCACTATCGTCCTGGAGTCGGATTTTCGGTTCAGGCGCGATTATGTGGTTACCTGCCGCGAAACACCGGAGGGCGCTTTTCGAGGAAAGAGGCGATGCCTTCGGCCTTGTCCTCGGAGGACATCAGGAGTTGCAGCGCCTTGCGCTCGATCGTCAAAGCGGCATCGAGCGGGACGTCGGCACCCGAAAGTACAGCCTCTTTCGCCTGCCGCACGGCGAGCGGTGCGCGCTGAGCGATGCGCCCGGCGATGTCCAGCGCCGTGGTGAGCACATCACTGTCGGCGACAACCTCGCTGACAAGGCCGAGGCGTTCGGCCTTCTCAGCGCTCATCGTATCGCCGGTCAGAAGGAAACGCATTGCGGCGAACTTGCCGATTGCGCGGGGAAGACGCTGGGTGCCGCC
>JAGRMP010000263.1:0-273 GCA_020441225.1 Maritimibacter sp.
TCAAGTCGATGGGCCAGGTCGACCTGCTGGTGAAACTCTCCTACGTCATCTTCCTCGGCATCGTCGGCGGGCTGATGTTCATCGAGAGCCTCAACGCGCTTTTGAAATCGCGCAAGGGCACGGCGGCGCCCGCCCGGCGCAAGCACAACTGGGTGCACAACCTGCCGTTCAAGATGAAATTCCGCGCCTCGGGCCTCTACATCTCGGCGATCCCGCCCCTGCTGGTGGGCGTCGCCGTCGGCGTGCTGGCCGCGATCATGGGCGTGGGCGGCG
>JAGRMP010000263.1:304-1807 GCA_020441225.1 Maritimibacter sp.
CTACCTGCTCGGCATGCCGACCAAGGTGGTCGTGGGGACGTCGCTGTTCCAGATCATCCTCACCACCGCCTACACCACGATGATGCACGCCACGACCAACTACACGGTCGACGTCGCGCTTGCCGTGCTGTTGCTGGTCGGCGGGGTGATCGGCGCCCAGATCGGCACCCGGATCGGCGTCAAGATGAAGGCCGAGCAACTGCGGGTGTTGCTGGCGATGATGGTGCTCGCGGTCTGTATCAAGCTGGGGCTGGATCTTCTGATCGAGCCTTCCGAACTCTATGAACTCGGCGCGGGAGGGCATTGAGATGACCCGTCTTGTCACCCTCCTGGCCTTTCTTGCCGCGCTCACCCTGCCCGCCCGCGCCCAATCCGAAGAGATCGTGGCCGGGCTCAGCCAGAACGTGGTGTCGATCACCGCGACCTTCGTCGGCTCCGAGATCCTGATCTTCGGCGCGGTCAAGCGCGATGCCCCGGCGCCGGACGGCGCGCTCGGCGTCGCGGTCGTGGTCGAGGGCCCGTCGCATCCGATCACCGTGCGCCGCAAGGAGCGGCGGATGGGGATCTGGGTCAACACCGATTCGGTCGAAGTACAGCGCGCGCCCTCGTTCTACGCGATCTCGACCTCGGCCCCCTTCGACGAGCTGGTCAACGAAGACGTCGACAGCGCGATGCATATCTCGATCCCCGAGGCGATCCGCATCTTCACCTCGGAAGAGGTCGAGGACCCGGAGAACTTCGCCGAGGCGCTGATCCGGATCCGCAAGAAGGCGGGGCTGTACAAGTTCAACGAAGGCAACGTGAACATCACCGGCAACACGCTGTTCGATACTCGCATCGAGCTGCCCGCGAACCTGACCGAGGGCACCTACCGGACCCGGATCTTCCTGACCCGGGGCGGCGAGATCGTCGCCGATTACAGCACCGATATCGACGTGGCCAAGGTCGGGCTGGAACGCTGGCTGTACACCCTGGCCCATGAACAGGCGCTGATCTACGGGTTGATGTCGCTGGCCATCGCCATCGCCGCGGGCTGGGCGGCGTCGGCCTTCTTCCGGATGGTCCTGCGGAGCTAGGCGGGGGAACGCCGCCGCGCGGCGGCGTGTCACGCGACCGCGCGGTCGCGTGGCCCCAGCTCGAACCGTGCGATATCAGGCCTAACCGCGTCCGATATAGGGCATCTTGGTCGCCATCAGCGTCATGAACTGCACGTTCGCCTCGAGCGGAAGAGTGCCCATGGTCCACACCGCGTCCGCCACGAGCCCCACGTCGATGGTCGGCGGCGGCGCTTCCCCGGCCGCTTTCGCCCGTTCGCCCAGCGCCGCTACCATCTCGGTGCGCGCATTGCCGATGTCGATCTGGCCGCAGGCAATGTCGTAGGCCCGGCCGTCGAGGCTGAGGGTGCGGGTGAGCCCGGTCACGCCGTGCTTGGTCGTCGTGTAGGTCGCCGACCCGGGCCGGGGCACATGCGCCGAGACCGAGCCGTTGTTGATGATCCGCCCG
>JAGRMP010000264.1:0-2427 GCA_020441225.1 Maritimibacter sp.
GAAATGTGGTGGAATGAGGTTTGTACAATGTGCACAGCTATTCGATTGTGATCGCCTTTGTCTCGCTACCATCTGTCGTTTGCGGAAATATCATAGAGGGGGCTGTTTGCCTGAGAAAACCCTTCGATGTCGGGGAAAAGAGACATGCGGTTGATGCCGAACACTTGATCAAGTATAGTCATTGCCTCAATTTTTATTTTGGGTGTGATTGCGTAGAACTTGTAAGCATGAAGTATCTCTTCATAGACGATAGATCCCATTCGGCTGCCGCTTTCTTTTCCGAAAAGAAACACAGAGGACTGGGCCGAAACTCTCGGTGAAACGATGGACGGGTCGAATAACATCGGGTGAGAAAAGGTGATCGTATCTTTCAGTTCTTCCAGGTAGTCCCCCCAAGTTGTGTTGTCACCCTCTGAGCCTCCAACATGATGGCAGTGAACCCCAACTAAAAGGCCGGTTTTTTTCTGATCACTTGAGCTGGCGAACCACAGAGCGACTAGTGGGTTCTTCGACACATCAAGCAAGGAAGTTGCAGCCCCAAAATGCCGCAACTTGGCGATCAATTGCCAGTCACTTAGGCGCCTTCCGCCATCTATGTCAAAGCCAAGGTGCTTAGCGCGAGCCAGTAATCTTTGATCGTTTCCAATAGCGGACTTATGGGGATTTTTCTTGTATAATGTTCCCGAATCTTGAGCTCGCCTATATGCTGTGGAGTCAATCCTCCAGTCTATCTGAGCTCGGCCGCGCCAAAATCGTGAGAGGAAATTCAAATTGTAATCATCGCCACAAATGTCGCCGATCAAGTCTGAAAAAGACGCCGGAACCAGAACACTTTTAAATCTAGGATAGTCTCGGACTTTCATGTTAGGGTTTCATTCTTCGGATCATGATGGATTGATACCGTGAACTGGCATCCGGTCAAGACGAAAAGCATGGAATGGACTTCCGCCCCGCCAACCGTTGTCGCCGAGAAATGGCAACAAGGACCCTGCGTTAAAAGGTGAGGTCGAAGTTCAGAGTTGTGTGGTTGTCGCGGCGGATTGAGCAGTATGACCAGTCTTCAGGGCGCTCCACGAGACCGTGTTTCACCGGGTTCAACCAGCAATACTGGAGATGCGCAGCCAAGTCGGCCTTGTTCCGGATATGATGCTCCCAGAAACGCCTCTGCCAGAGCCCGACCTCGCCCTTGTGCGCCCGTAGGCCGGGGTTCACCCCGGCATATCGACCGGATTTTACCATCGGCAAACGCGGTGGCGGGGTGAACCCCGCCCTACGGGTCGCCTTGGTGAACCGGCCCTTGATCGCACCCCAACGGGTCGAGTAGTCCGCATCGTCTTCGGGCAGGGTCCAGATGCAGTGCATGTGGTCCGGTAGGACGACCCAGGCGTCGATCCGGAAGGGACGTTCGGCTTTCGTCGTTCTCACCGCGTCACGCAACAGATCGATTTCGCGCACAAGAAGATCGGACCCGCGATCTGCGAGGGTGACGGTGAAGAAAATCGTGGCACCGGGTCGGCGCGGGCGGCGATAGTCGGACATGCAAAGAAGATGGGCGAACAAGGTTAACGGCGGGTGAAATCCCACGTCCCGGCCGACATGCCGCACCCCGGCCCTCTTGCCCAAACCCGCATCCTGCCGCACAAAACGACGGAACCCGGGACCTCCCCCGTATCACCCCGGACACACACCCATACGGAGTTCCGTCATGTCGACGCCCAAAGGTTACACGCTTACTCAGATCGCCCTGCATTGGGGGGTCTTCCTGCTCGTCGTTCTCCAGTTCATCTTCGGGGACAATATCGGCCTTGCCTGGCGGAGCCTCGCGCGTGAGGGGACGTTCGAGCCCAATGCGCTGGTCTTCGGCCATATCGCGGGCGGGATCCTGATCCTGCTGCTCGTCGTCTGGCGGATGGCGATCAAGGCGCGGCGCGGCGCGCCGGCACTGCCTGCGCATGAGCCCGCCTGGATGAAGGCGGCGGCGAACGGCACGCATCTGGCGCTTTATGCGCTGCTGATCCTCATGGCGATCTCCGGGGGCATGGCCTGGTTCGGCGGGCAGGGCTGGGCGGCCGAGGTGCATGACGAGTTTCTCAAGCCCGCGATCATTCTGCTCGTCGTGCTGCACGTGCTGGGCGCGCTCTACCAACAGTTCGTGCTGAAATCGGACGTGATGACGCGGATGGGAAAGCCGGAGTGAGGGCGCGCGGGTGAGGCGGCTCGTCCTCTTCCTGGGCTCGATGATCGGCTCGACCCTCGCTTTCGTCTTCGTCGTCGCTGCGCTGGTGGCCGGGGTCAAGAGCCTCTGGCCGCTCCTCGGCGCGGCGGCGGCGGGCTATGCGGTGGCCTGGCCGGTGGCCTACCTGGTGGCGCAGCGGATGCGGTAGCGGCGGGCCTTGCCCGGAATGATCTGGATCAAGGACAAAGGCA
>JAGRMP010000264.1:2490-6656 GCA_020441225.1 Maritimibacter sp.
GAGTGCGACGCTCGCGGGCTCGGCGATGGTCGCCGCGCTCACCATGAACCTCGATACCCTGCAGCCGGTGCTCTACTCGGCGCTTGCGGGGTTTGTCGTCGCGATCCCCGTGGCCTGGGTGATCGCCAGGAAGATCCGCGAAAACGTCTGAGCGGCGGATTGATCTTACCGGTTTGAACTTGCGGGGGGCCGGGGGGCCGGGCTATTTCCGGTCCAGCGGCCCCTTAGCTCAACTGGATAGAGCAGCGGACTTCTAATCCGCAGGTTGAGGGTTCGAGTCCTTCAGGGGTCGCCATTTTCCGTCGGTGGCCGGATTGCTGCTGTTTTTCCAGGTGGTTACAGGGGCGTTTGCCGGTTTGCGGCGCGCCTGTCCCTGTTCGCGCGCCCCAAGAATGGTTTGACGGCTCGCCGGGGATCCGCCGCAGCGGTGTGGCGCCGGGCTTCGGCACGGGTGAGATGGCCGGCCATGGCGGCGATCCGGTGTGTGCTCTTGCCCGTTCGGCCCCGGCTGCCGCGATGCTCTTCGCCGTCGGCTTCGGGACGGCGCTGCGCAATGCCCTGTCGGCACGGCATCCCGCCGTACCCGGTCGTCAGCGTGCAGAACCCGGCAGGGCTCCAGGGCGCAATCGGTCGGTCCCGGTCGGGCATGCGAGACACCCGCGCCGGTCGGGGCGGGGGGCGTCAGGCGATGATTTCGAACCGGGTCACGTCCACCATGCCGCGGTCGGTGATCTTGAGCGCCGGGATCACCGGGAGCGCGAGGAAGGCGAGCTGCAGGAAGGGTTCTTCCAGCGTCACCCCCAGGCTCCACGCGGCCTCGCGCAGCTCGACCAGGCGGTCATGGACTTCTTCGAAGGTGCCGAGGCTCATCAGCCCCGCCACCGGCAGCGCCAGCTCGGCCAGCACCTTGCCCTCGTGCGCGACGACGAAGCCGCCTTCGATCTCGCCGAGCCGGGTCGCGGCCAGCGCCATGTCGCCGTAGTCCACGCCCACCGCGACGATGTTGTGATGGTCGTGGCAGACGGTCGAGGCGATGGCGCCGCGCCCGATCTCGAAGCCGCGCACGAAGCCGGTGGCGATGTTGCCGTTCTTGCCGTGACGTTCGACCACGGCGATCCGGGCGAGGTCGCGCGCCGGATCGGGCCGCTTGTCGCCATCGGTGATCGGCACGGTTTCGTGCAGATGCGCAGTGATGATCTTGCCCTCGATGATGCCGATCACATCCGTTTCTTCGCGGTTGCCGGTGTGGCGGAAGCTCTGGGGCGTGACCGGCGGCGCCTTGACCGAGTGCCGCCCGATCGGCGCGAGTACGCCCCGGGCGTCGAAGGCGGCATCGTTGAGCACCACGCCGCCCGCCAGCACCAGCGACGCGTGGCAGCCTTCGAGCGTGTCGATGGCCACGATATCGGCGCGCTTGCCCGGCGCGATCTGGCCGCGGTCCTTGAGCCCGAAGGCCTCGGCCGCCGACAGCGTGGCCGCACGGTAGGCGGCGAGCGGCGGGGTGCCGCGCGCGATCAGCTCGCGGATCATGAAATCGAGATGCCCGTGCTCGGCGATGTCGAGCGGATTGCGGTCGTCGGTGCACAGGCACATGTAGGGCGATGTCCGCTCGGTGAGCAGCGGCTGCAGCGCCGCGAGATCCTTCGAGACCGAGCCCTCGCGGATCAGCACCCGCATCCCCTTGCGCAGCTTTTCGAGCGCTTCCTCGGCCGTGGTCGCCTCGTGCTCGGTGCGGATGCCGGCGGCGACATAGGCGTTGAGATCGTTTCCCGTGAGCAGCGGGCAATGGCCGTCGATATGCCCGCCCTCGAACAGCCGAAGCTTCTCCATCGCGCCGGGGTCGCGGTGGATGACGCCGGGGTAGTTCATGAACTCGGCCAGGCCGATCCCGGAGGGGTGCCCCATGAGCGGCGCGAGGTCCTCCGCCGTCAGGGTCGCGCCCGAGGTCTCCATGTCGGTGGACGGCACGCAGGAGCTGAGCTGCACCCGGATGTCGATGCAGGTGCGCTCGGCGGCCTTCTGAAACCACGCGATCCCCGGTGCGCCGATCACGTTGGCGATCTCGTGCGGATCGCAGATCGCGGTGGTGATGCCGCGGGGGCCGACGAGCCGGTCGAACTCGAAGGGGGTGACGAGCGACGATTCGATATGCAGATGCGTGTCGATGAAGCCGGGCACGAGGATCTGGCCCGAAACGTCGATCACGTCGCGGCCCTCGTAGGTGCCGAGGATGCCGACGATGGTGTCGCCGCAGATCGCCACGTCGCCGTCGAGCAGCGCGCCGGTGACGAGGTCGAAGATCCGCCCGCCCCGCAGGACAAGGTCGGCCGGCGCGTCGCCGCGCCCCTGGGCAATGCGGGTTTCGAGATCGGCCATGGGCGCCTCCGCGTTTGTCGTCCCGAGCCGGGTGAATCTGCGCCGCTCGGTGAAGAGGACAAGGTGAGTGAAGATGACCGACAAGGCAACCGAAACCGCTGCGATTGTCCAGCGCATCCCGTTCTCGAGAGAGCCCGCGCCCAGTTCGGGACAGGTTCGGGATGGGGCCGGGCGCGCGGCCCGTGGCGCGCAGCGGCGACCGGGCCGGCGTCACCCCGCCCGAACCTCCGCCCGAAACTCCGACCGGAACGATGCATCGACACCGGCGCGCCGCTGTTGCATTCTGCGTCCGACCCGGCGGGGATCACCAGGAGTGAGGCGGCGATGAGCGATTACGCGGAAGAACTTGCACGAAACGCGGGCGAGCTGGCCGAGCGCATCCTGGCGCTGCCCGAAACGACCGCGCGGCGCAGCCTTGCCGCCATTGCCGGGCCGCCGGGCTCCGGCAAGTCGACGCTCGCCGAGGCGGTGGTCGCGCAGCTGGTCGAGCGGGGCACCGACGCGGTGCTGATGCCGATGGACGGCTTTCACCTCGACAACCGCCTGCTGGAACCGCGCGGGCTCCTGCCGCGCAAGGGCGCGCCGGAGACCTTCGATTTCGGCGGCTTTTCGGCCACGCTGGGCCGGGTCCGGACCGAACCCTCGGTGATCCTGCCGGTGTTCGACCGTTCGCGCGAGATCGCCATCGCCGGCGCCGAGGAGATCCGCCCCGAAACCACCCATGTGGTGGTCGAGGGCAATTACCTCCTGCTCGACGAAGACCCCTGGCTGGGGCTCGCCGGCATGTGGGATTTCTCGGTCTTCATCGAGGTCGACGAGGCCGAGCTCGAACGCCGCCTGCTGCGCCGCTGGCACCAACACGGCTACGACGAGGCAACCGCGCGGGACAAGGCGCTGGGCAACGACATCCCCAACGGCAAGCGCGTTCTCGGCGCGGTGGTGGCGCCCGATGTCACGATCCGGCAGTAGCCGCGCTCACTCCGCTTCGCGGGCGAACCCGAGCACCGCTGCGCCGCTCTCGGGGATCAGCGACATCAGATCGCTCACCGGGTCATAGGCCACGGCCACGGTGCCGGTCAGGGCTTCCAGCACCTTTTCTTCCTGCTCGGCCATAGTGTCGATACAGGCCATCCGCGTGACCGCGAAGGGCGCGTTGAAGGTGACAAGGCCGGGCGCGGAAGACACGGTGCCCTGGAACCGGTTGCAGCCGGTGGTGCCGAAGATCGCGCCATCGGCCGAGAACGCCAAACGTCCGCCCTCTTCGGCCGCATGCCCATCGACCGAGATCAGGGTCCAGCCCGTGGCGCCGGCATTCTGCGCGGCAGCGGGCGCCGCGAGCGCGCCGAGGCCCAGGGTGCCGAGAATCAGAGCTTGGGGTAGAAATCGCATCACAGTCTCCCTCGTGTTGGCGGCGGTGTAGCCGAGAGCGACGGGGCAGGGGAAGCCGTGCTGGAACACAGAGCCGTGACGCGCTAGGAGATGCCGAACCGTTCCAGATGGCCGCAGAATATGCCGATCACCCTCACCGCGCTTACCGACCTTGCCGATCTGCCGTTCGACGATCTTCTCGACGTCCGGTCTCCGGCCGAGTTCGCCGAGGATCACGTGCCCGGTGCGATGAGCCTGCCGGTGCTGTCGAACGAAGAGCGCGCGCGGGTGGGCACGATCTACGTGCAACAGGACCGGTTCCTCGCCCGCAAGATCGGCGCGGCCCTGGTCTCGCGCAACGCCGCGCTGCATCTCGAAGGCCCGCTGGCCGACAGACCCGGCGGCTGGCGGCCGCTGGTCTA
>JAGRMP010000264.1:6675-17645 GCA_020441225.1 Maritimibacter sp.
GCGGCGGGCAGCGCTCGGGCTCCTTCGCCTCGATCCTGAAGGAAATCGGCTGGCGGACCGACACGATCAAGGGCGGCTACAAGGCTTACCGGCGGCTGGTGGTCCACGCGCTCTACGACGCCACCGTCGGCCCCCGGGTCGTGCTCGTGGGCGGCGGCACCGGTACCGCCAAGACCCGGCTGCTCGGCCATGTCGCGACGGCGGGCGGACAGGTGATCGACCTCGAAGCCATGGCCGAACACCGGGGCTCGCTGTTCGGCCCGATGGGCGAAGCGCAGCCGTCGCAGAAGATGTTCGAAAGCCGTCTCGCCCTGGCGCTCGCCGGGCTCGACCCGGCGCGTCCGGTCTTCGTCGAGGCGGAAAGCTCCAAGATCGGCGATATCATCGTGCCGCCGAGCCTGTGGAAGGCGATGATCGCCGCGCCGCGCTACGAGGTGAAAGCGCCGCTCGCCGCCCGGGCCACGCACCTGGTGCGCTCCTACCCGGACATGGTGGCGGACGCGGACAGGCTCGAAGCGGTGCTCGCGAAACTCGTGCGGTATCATGGCCACGACAGGGTCGACGCCTGGCGCACGGTGGCGGCGGCGGGCGATTACACGCGGATGGCGGCCGAGCTGGTCACCACGCATTACGATCCGAAATACACCCGTATCTCGCGCGAGGGCGCGCCGGCACCGATGGCGCTGGACCTGCCCGATCTGGAGGATGCGACGCTCGCCGAGGTGGCGGCGCGAATGGTGGCGGAGCACGACGGCTGAGCCGGGGGAACGGCCGCGCGCGCGGCCGTAAGACGCGATCGCGCGATCGCGTCCACCGCCCGGCCGGACCGTCGCGCAAAGGAGTCTTGTGTCACCAGCAGCGAAGCGCGGGGTCGCCTTCGAGGATGCGCCCGATCACCGCGGCCTCGTGCCCGGCGTCCCGAAGCCGTGCCACCAGCCCCTCGGCCGCTTCCGCCTCCACCGCCGCGAGCAGCCCGCCCGCCGTCTGCGGATCGTGCATGAGCGCTCCCCGCGCGCCCTCGGCGCCCGCGACCGGCGCGGCGGCGCGGTTCGCGGTCCAGATCGAGGACCGGTGCCCGGCCTCGGCCAGCGCCAGCGCGCCCGGGTAGAGCGGCACCGCGTCGAGCGCGAGCTCGGCGGCCACGCCGGAGGCCTTGCAGATCGCCAGAAGGTGCCCGGCGAGGCCGAAGCCGGTCACATCGGTCATCGCATGTGCGCCCGCGAGCAGCGCCGCCGCGTCGCCCTGGGGCCGGGCCATCGCCGCGAACAGCGCCGCGATGTCGCGCCCGTCCGCCTGGCCCAGCATCTCGGCCGCCAGCAGCGTGCCCGACCCGATCGGACGGGTCAGCACCAGCGCGTCGCCCGGGCGCGCGCCCGCGTTGGTGATCGGATCGCCCTCGACCAGACCGGTGACGGTGAAGCCCAGGGTCATCTCGGCCCCCATCGTCGAATGCCCGCCGACGATCTCGGCGCCTGCGGCGGTGAAGACCTCTGCCGCCGCCGCCATGACCTCTTCCATACTGCGCGCCTGCATGGGCGCGGCCATGCGCGGCAGGATCACGCTCGCGAGCGCCGCCTGCGGCTGCGCGCCCATCGCCCAGATGTCGCCGAGCGCATGGACCGCGGTGATGCGCGCGAGCAGCCCCGGGTCGGCGGTGAAGGCGCGCAGATGGTCGGTGGTCAACACCAGGCGCCGCCCGCCCAGCTCCAGTACGGCGGCGTCGTCGCCGGGGCCCGAGAGCACGTCCGCGCGGCCTGAGCCCGGCAGCGCGGCGAGCGCGGCTGCGAGCGTGCCCGGGCCGACCTTGGAGCCGCAGCCGGCACAGAGCGGCTTGTGGTCCCCGGCCAGCTCGGCGTCCACGCCGTCGGCCACAAGCCGGGGCAGGGGGGCGGGTTTCATCGCCGGCAACGCCTGGAACATCCGCATGAACTTCGTGTCGATCCGGTTCTTCCACCGCCACAGGAGGGGCCCCGAGACCGTGCGCCCCCATTTCTCGGCCAGCGCCGATTTCTCGCCGAGCGAGACGAGCTTGAGGTAATCCTTCTGCGGCCGGTAGGCTCGGGTCTTGCCGCCGGTCAGCACCGCGCGCAGGTTGTCGAGCAGCACCGGGCCGGAGCGCACCGCGTAGACCCCGGCCTTGGGCCGCGGCGCGTGGGTCATGTGGGCGCAATCGCCGACGGCGAAGAGATCCCAGTGGCCGTCCACCCGGAGGTGGCTGTCAACCCGCACGAAACCGTCTTCGGTCACCGGCAGCGGGCTGTCGGCGACCCAGCGATGGGCAATCGCGCCTGCGGTGCCCACGGTGAAGCGCGACGGCACAAGGGCGCCGCCGGCGAGCGTCACACCCTCTGCGGTCACGCCGGTGACCTCGGCGCCGGTGTGGACATCGACGCCGTAGCCGCCGAGCGCCGCGCGCAGCCGGGCGGTGGTCTCGGGATTGCGCCCGGCAATCTCGTCTCCCGCCTCGATCAGCGCCACCTTCGCCGCCGTCCCGACATCGCGGCGCAGCGCATGCGCCATGGCGAGCGCCAGTTCCACGCCCGCGACGCCCGCGCCGATCACCGCCACCTGCGCCGGGATAGTGCCCTCGGCCGCGCGGGCGAGGAAGTCGCGCCAGCGGCGCGTATAGGTGTCGAGCGGCTTGGCCCCGAGGGCATATTCGGAAAAGCCGGGCACTTCCGGCAACTCGGTATGGATGCCGACATCGAGCGAGGCGACGTCATAGCCGATCTCGCCGCGCCCCGTGACGGTCACGGTCTTTGCCACCGGATCGACCCGCGTGGCTTCGCCGAGGATCAGCCGGGCGCCGGCAAACCGCGCGAGCTTCACGAGGTCGATGTCGAGCGCCTCGCGGCTGTAATGCCCCGCGATATGCCCCGGCAGCATCCCCGAATAGGGAGCGGTCGGCCCGGGGTTGATGAGCGTCACCCGCGTGCCGGGCACCGGCTTCATCGCCCACATCCTCAGCACCAGCGCATGGGCGTGGCCGCCGCCGATCAGCACGAGGTCGCGGGTCAGGGGCAGGGGCATGTCCATCATGGGGCGGGTCCTTTCACGCTCGCGGCTGGATACGCCGCGGGCGCGCGCGCCACAAGCGGGACGGGATGACGCAACGTCAGGACGTTCAAATCGTTCAATCCGTATTGAACGAACTGTTCGGCTGCGATAAGCGGGCGCCATGACCACACCGATGGACGACTTTATCGAACAGATGGGCCTGATTGCCCAGAACGACGGCCACCCGCGGATCGCCGGCCAGATTCTCGGCTACCTGCTGGTCGAGGGTGCGCCGCGCACGCTCAGCCAGATGGCCGAGGCGCTGAAGATCTCCAAGGCCTCGGCCAGCACCAATGCCAGGCTTCTCGAAATGCGGGGGTCGGTCCGGCGTGTCTCGCCTGTCGGCCAACGCGGCGATGCCTATCAGGTACTTGAGCGGCCCAGCGTCGCGGCCCTCGAGGCGCTCGCCACCCGTTTCCGCAGCAACGCCGATACCGTCGGCGCGCTCGCCACCGGGTTCCCCGACACCCACGCGGCCGCGCGCGAACGGGTGAAGAATTTCTCGGAAGTCTACCGGGAGACGGCAGATTTTTTCGACGAATGGATCGCGCGATTGAACCGGTCCGGCGTCGACCCCGCACCTGGCGGGAAGGAGTAAACCATGACGAGTACAGACACCAAACCCGACTGGGCGATGAACCGGCGCGAACGCGACGCAGCTGCGCGTGCGGCCGAGGGCCTGCCGCCGAAGAAACGCCGCCGCTGGATCGTCTGGCTGGCGATCCTTGCCGCCCTGGCGGCGGGCGCGGCCTGGTTCGCGGCTTCGGGCCGGCTTGCCGGGATGCAGGCCGATCGCGCGGCTGCGGCGGCCGAGGCTACGGCGGAAGCCGAGGCCCGGGCCGCGCGCGCCGCGATCATCCAGCTCGCGCCCTACGAAGTGCGCCGGATCGAGCCCGCGACCCTGACGGAGACGCTCAAGATCACCGGTTCGCTCGCGCCCGTGCGCCAGCTCCGGCTCACCTCCGAGGTCTCGGCCCAGGTCACCAACGTGACCGCGCGGCCCGGCGACGAAGTGTTCCGCGGCCAGACGCTGGTGGCCTTCGACAGCGACACGCTGCAGAACCAGCTCGACCAGGCCCAGGCCACCGCCCAGGCCACCCGGGTGCAGCTCGACCAGGCGCAGAGCGATTACGACCGCACCGAAAGCCTCGTCAACCGCGGCCTCCAGGCGGTCAACACGCTCGAAAAGGCCCGCTCGGCGCTCGACCAGCTCACCGCGACCCTCGCGGCACAGGACACCCAGGTGGTGAGCGCCCAGCGCGCGCTCGACCGGGCCACGGTGACGGCGCCGTTCGACGGTGTGGTCTCAGACCGCAATGTCGAGCCGGGGCAGGTCGTTGCCGCCGGGTCGCCGCTGATGGCGCTGGTCGACATGTCGTCGCTCGAGGTCGAGGCCACCGCGCCCGTCTCGTTCGCGCCGGAGCTCGCCAAGGGCCAGGCGGTCGATCTCACCGTCGAGGGCTTCGGCGACCGGGTGTTCGAGGGCAACGTCGCCCGCCTGGCGCCGGTCGCGATCGAGGGCAGCCGGATGCTGCCGGTCTTCGTCTCGCTCGACAACCCGGGCGGCGAGCTGCGCGGCGGCATGTTCGCCGCGGGCCGGATCGTGCTCGAAGCGCGCGAGGGCGGGCTGGCCATACCCGCGGGCGCGCTGCGCCAGGACGCCGAGGGCCCGCATGTGCTGGTGATCGCCGACGCCATGGCCCAGCGCCGCGCGGTCGAGATCGGCCGCAGCTGGGACGGCGGTGCGCTCCTCGAGGTCGAAAGCGGCCTCGCGGCCGGGGACCTGGTGGTGATCGAACCGCTGCCCGAGCTGGCCGCCGGCGACAGCATCGCCCTGATCGCGGAGTAAGGCCCATGTTCCTCACCCGCATTTCGGTCGGATACCCGGTCTTCGCCACGATGATGATGCTCGCCATGGTCGTCATCGGCGCCTTTTCCTACACCCGCCTGCCGATCGAGCAGCTGCCGGACATCGATTTTCCGGTCGTCGCCGTGGTCCAGTCCTACCCGGGCGCGACGCCCGAGGCGGTCGAGAGCGATATCATCGAGCCGATCGAAGACGCGGTCTCGACCCTCGCGGGGATCGACACGATCCAGTCCACCGCGCGCACCGGTTCGGCCATTGTCGTCATCATGTTCGAGCTGGAGGTCAGCTCCTCGGATGCGGCGCAGGACGTGCGCGACAAGATCGCCCAGATCGAAGCGGCCTTCCCCGACAATGCCGAGGATCCGATGATCCTGCGGTTCGACCCGGCCGAACTGCCGGTCATGTCGGTGGGGATCAGCTCGGACCGGTACGAGATCGGCGACCTCACCACCCTTACCGAAGACGTCATCGCCAAGCGGATCGCCAATATCCGCGGTGTCGGGCGCGCCAGCGTCGTGGGCGGCCGGGCCCGCGAGGTGCATGTCGACATCGACCCCGACCGGCTGACCGCGCTGTCGGTGGGCGTGTCCGAGATCACCGGCGCGCTGGCGGCGGAAAACCGGGATCTGCCCGCAGGCGCGGTGACCGACGCGGCCAGCTCGACCTCGGTGCAGATCGAAGGGCGGCTCCCGACCCTGCGTGCCTTTGACGACGTGATCGTCGCCCGGCGGGCGGGGCAACCGATCCGGCTCGGCGACATCGCCGATATCGATCTGCAGCTCGCCGAGGCGACATCGCTGGCGATGATCGGCGGCAGCCGCGCCCTTGCCATCGACATCGTCAAGACCCAGGGCTCCAACACCGTCGAGGTGGCCGAACGCATCACCGAAACCATCGCCGCGATGAAAGCGGACGACGAGTTCGACGGGATCGATATCGAGATCCTGCGCGACAACGCCGAACCGGTCATCGACAGTTTCCACTCGGTCCAGAGCATGATCCTCGAAGGCGCGGCGCTCGCCACCTTCATCGTCTTTTTGTTCCTCAATTCCTGGCGTTCGACGGTCATCACCGGGCTCACCCTGCCGATCTCGATCATCGGCACGATGACGGCGATCTACTTCCTCGGGTTCACCCTCAACATGATGAGCCTGATGGCGCTCTCGCTGGCGGTCGGCATCCTGATCGACGACGCCATCGTGGTGCGCGAGAACATCATGCGGCATCTGCACATGGGCAAGAGCCACCGCCAGGCAGCGCTCGACGGGACCAACGAGATCGGCCTTGCGGTGCTGGCCACGACCCTGTCCATCGTCGCCGTCTTCCTGCCCGTCGCCTTCATGTCGGGGATTCTCGGGCGGTTCTTCCTGCAGTTCGGCATCACCGTCTCGGTCGCCGTGCTGATCTCGCTTTTCGTCTCCTTCACCCTCGACCCGATGCTGTCCTCGGTCTGGTACGACCCCTCGGTCGACCCCAAGGTCAAGCGCGGGTTCATCGGCCGGGCGGTGGAGAGGTTCGACGCCTTTTTCGTCGCGCTGGGCGAAACCTACAGCCGCCTGCTGAAACGCGCGCTGAGGTTCCGCAAAACCACGCTCGCGGTCGCCACCGCGGCCTTTGTCGGCGGGCTTGCGCTGTTTCCGCAGGTCGGCGCGGAGTTTGTCCCGCCGTCGGACACCGGCGAGTTTCAGGTCGATGTGAAGCTGCCGGTGGGCGCCTCGCTCGACCGGACGGCGGCCAAGATCGCGCAGGTCGATGCGCTGCTGCGGTCCGAGTTCGACGAGGTCGCGGGCACCTATGCCACGGTCAACTCGGGCACCACGTCGGGCGACAACAACGCCACCGTTCTGGCGCTGCTCACCCCGCGCGAAGAGCGCGACCGCACGCCGTCCGAGCTGACCGGGCCGGTCCGCGAGGCGCTGCAGGCGATCCCCGGCGCGCGCTTCACCGTCGGCGCGGCGAGCGGCATGGGCAATGTCGCCACGCCGATACAGCTCAGCATCTACGGCCCCGACCTCGACGTGCTCGAACGGCTCGCGGCCGAGCTCTCCGCCAAGCTCGGCGAGATCGACGGTCTGGTCGATGTGACCACCACGCTCGACGACCCGCAACCGACGCTCGGCATCCGGATCGACCGCGAAGCGGCCTCGGACCTCGGCGTGTCGCTGCAAAGCATCGGCAACACGCTGCAACCGATGCTGGGCGGCCAGACGGTCTCGGAATGGACCTCGCCCCAGGGCACATCGCGCGACGTGGTGGTGCGCCTGACCGAGAGCGCCCGCGACGATGCCGGCGCGCTCCTCGCCCTGCCCATCGCCCAGAGCTCCGGCGGGATCATCCGGCTCGACCAGGTCGCCACCATCGTCGCCTCGGAAGGGCCCGGCGAGATCAACCGCGAAGACCGGGACCGCGCGGTCAATGTCAGCGCCAATCTCGACGGGATCACGCTCGGCGATGCCAACCCGCTGGTCCAGGCGGCCGTCGACAGCCTCGATCTGCCGCTCGGCTACCGCACCGGCACGGGCGGCGAATCCGAGGACATGGCCGACACGATGGTCGCCGCGGGGGCCGCGCTCGGGCTCGCGGTGGTGTTCATCTACCTCGTGCTGGCCTCGCAGTTCGGGTCTTTCCTGCAGCCCTTCGCGATCATGTCGTCGCTGCCGCTTGCCATCGTCGGCGTGATGCTTGGCCTGCTCGCCTTCGGCACGACGGTCAATATCTACTCGATCATCGGTTTCATCATGCTGATGGGGCTCGTCACCAAGAACGCGATCCTGCTCGTCGACAACGCCAACCAGAACGTGCGGGGGGGCGCCAATCTCTATGACGCTCTTGTCACCGCCGGACGCACCCGGTTCCGGCCGATCGTGATGACCACGTTGGCGATGATCTTCGGGATGCTGCCGCTGGCGCTCAACCTCCACGGCGGGTCGGGCGAGAACGCCTCGATGGCGCATGCGGTGATCGGCGGGCTGATCTCGTCCTCGCTGCTGACACTGGTGGTCGTGCCGGTGCTGCTGACCTACACCGAGGGCCTGTCGCGCCGGATGGTCCGGCTGTTTCCCGCGCCCCCCGACCACGGCCATGGCGCCGGCCGTGCCGGTGGCTCCGAGCGGAATCCCGACGGCGAACCGGCGCAGTAGCCTGCCGGTTCGCCGCGGCGCAGAGCGAAATCCGGCCCAGGGGTCGAGATAAGCCTTGATCGGTCGCCGATTCCGTGTCGGAGTGAGCGCCGTCCGCCCGCAATAGTTTTTCCCAATGGCGCCTGCGCAGGAATCAAATGGTTGCGCCCGCAGCGCGGGACTATTCCTGCAGCGCAGGATCGAATGGCGAGATCCACCGGGTGTTCGAAAGATATGTATTGTCAGTAATGATTATATGATATAATCATTGTCGACGACAACAGGTTCCGCCGCGGGCCGTTCGGAATTCCGGCCGCCTGCAGGACCGCGCGACAGGGACGCGGGGGCAAGCGACGCGACGGGCAATCGACAGGCGTGGTCAATAGGGAGGAAACACATGACCAAGCGTATTATTCTCGGGCTTTCGGCCGGGGTGGCAATGACGGCACTGGCCGCCGGTGGCGCCTTTGCCCAGGAAGTTACCCTCAAGCTGCACCAGTTCCTGCCCGCGCAGGCCAACGTTCCGGTGCAGATCCTCGATGTCTGGGCCGACAATGTCGAGAAGGATTCGGACGGCCGGATCAAGGTCGAGCGCTACGCCGCGATGGCGCTGGGCGGCACCCCGCCCGAGCTGATGGACCAGGCGATCGACGGGATCGCCGACGTGGTCTGGACCGTGGTCGGCTACACGCCCGGCCGCTACCCCACCACCGAAGTGTTCGAACTGCCCTTCATGGTCTCCGACGCCCGTGAGGCCTCGTGCGCCTATTGGAAGATTTTCGACGAGAAGATGAAAGACGGCGAGTTTGCCGACCTGCATATCGTCGGCACCTGGGTCCACGGCCCCGGCATGTTCCACACCGCCGAACCGGTGACCGTGCCGGAAGACCTTCAGGGCATGAAGATCCGCGGCGGCTCGGTGCTGGTCAACAAGCTTCTCGAGCGCGTCGGCGCCACCCCGGTCGGCATGCCGGTCCCGGCGGTGTCGGAAGCCCTGTCCAAGGGTGTGATCGACGGCACCACCATTCCGTGGGAAGTGACCGCCTCGCTCAAGGTGCCGGAACTGGTGACCAACCACACCGAGTTCGAGGGCCCGGCGCTCTACAACCTCACCTTCGTGCTCGCCATGAACAAGGGTGTCTACGACGGGCTGTCCGACGAGAACAAGGCGGTGATCGACGCCAACTCCGGCCTTGCCTTCTCGGTTTTCGCCGGCGGCACGATGGAAGCGGCCGACGGCCCGGCCCGCCAGATCGCGGTCGATCTCGGCAACAACATCATCACCGTTTCGGAAGAAGATGCGAAAGCCTGGGATGCGATCGTCAACCCGATCTACGAAGAATGGGAAGCCGAAATGCCGGGCCGCGCCGAACTGGTCGATGAGGCCAAGACGCTGATGGCCCAGTGCGGGGCCGACATGGCCAGCATCGACACCTACGGCGCGCACTGAGCCCAACACGATGCGTGATTCGCGCGGCGGGGCAGGGCTTCGCCGCGCGCCTTTCCGGGGCCGAGACCCCGGGCAGATCCGGGGGGCCCCATGTATCGCTTCTTTATGAGCCTGTCGCGGCTTATGGCCATCGTCGGGGGCTTCGTGCTGTCGCTCCTGGTGGCGATCGTCGTGCTCTCGATCCTCGGCCGCGAGCTGAATTCGATGCTGCACGGCGGCGTCTTCGCGGGCAGCGGGTTCGCCGCCTGGGTCCTCGGGATCGAGCTTCCGGGGATCTGGGGCCCGATCAAGCTCGGGCCGGTCAACGGCGACTACGAGCTGGTCGAATCCGGGATCGCCTTTGCCATCTTCGCTTTTCTGCCGCTCGCCCAGATCACCGGGGCGCATGCCACCGTCGACATCTTCACGAGCTGGATGTCCGAGCCGGTGCAGAAGGTCCTGACCGCGATCATCGACATCGCTTTCGCGGTGGTGCTGGTGCTGATCGCGCTGCAATTGTTCCACGGCACCGTCGACAAGATGGAACGGCACCAGACCACGTTCCTGCTGCAGTTCCCGGTCTGGTGGGCCTACGCGGTCAGCCTGTTCGGCGCTGTCATGGCGGCGGTCGTGTCCGTCTATCTCGCCCTTGCCCGTTCCGCCGAACTCGTGACCGGGCGCCGTCATGTCCCCCATGGTGAAGGAGCCGACCATTGACCAATATCGAGATCGGCCTGTGGTCCTTCCCGGTCCTCATGGTGGCCATTTTCCTGCGTGTCCCGATCGGGCTTGCGATGTTCCTTGCCGGTTTCCTCGGCCTCGGCATCATCAATGACGGCTTCACCATCGGCCTCGCCAAGCTCAAGACCGAGGTCTTTACGACGTTCTCGAGCTACTCGCTGTCGATCGTGCCGCTGTTCCTCTTGATGGGCCATTTCGCCACGCTCGGCGGCATGAGCCAGGCGCTGTTCAAGGCCGCCGAAGGCTGGCTCGGCCACCGCCGTGGCGGCGTCGCCATGGCCGCCATCGGCGCCTGCGCGGGCTTCGGTGCGATCTGCGGCTCCTCGCTCGCGACCGCCGCCACGATGGGCCGCACCGCGCTGCCGGAGCTGCGCAAGTACGGCTATTCGGGCGGCTTCTCGACCGCGACGCTCGCCGCCGGCGGCACGCTCGGGATCCTGATCCCGCCCTCGGTGGTGCTGGTGATCTACGCCATCCTCGCCGAGCAGAACATCGCCAAGCTGTTCCTCGCGGCCCTCGTGCCCGGCCTGCTCGCGGCCCTCGGCTATGTCATCACCATCTCGATCTACGTCCGCCTCAACCCCGAGAGCGCCGGTATCCGGCCGCCGGTGCCGATGGGCGAACGGATGCGCGCCGTGGTCGACGTCTGGCCGGTGCTGCTGGTCTTCGGCCTCGTGGTCGGCGGCATCTACGGCGGGCTGTTCACCCCCACCGAGGGTGCGGCCGTGGGCGCGCTCGGCACCGGCATCATCGCCTT
>JAGRMP010000265.1 GCA_020441225.1 Maritimibacter sp.
CGACTGGTCGCGCGAATGCGTCCGCCGCCCCGACGGCAGCGAAGGCGACGATTTGTGCTGGGTCACCCAGGTCCTCAAGGACGACAACGGTCGCCCCTTCGGCAAGTTCTCGGTGCGGCGCGTGCCGGCCGGGAGCCAGGCGGTGGCGCAGGCCGATGTCGCCGTATCGCTCGAACTCGTGCCCTACCTGCCCGCCGGCGTCACCCTCGGCGTCGACAAGGGGCTGGCGCGCGAATACGAATACCTGTTCTGCTCGCCGGCCACCGGCTGCCTGGTGCAGCCGAACCTGAGCCAGGCCGATATCGAGGCGTTCAAGGCGGGCGACGTGCTGAACATGCGCTTCGCGATTGTCGCCAAGCCGACCGAGCTTGCGACCATCACCTCGCCGATCTCGCTCAAGGGCTTCACCGCGGCCTGGGACAGCGTCCCCGCGCCGACGGCCCCCGCCGCGCAATAAGGTTACGTCACGTTTCAACGCCGCGCCGCCGCCCGAACGCATCGGGCGGCGGCTTTCGTTTCCGTGGCCGGGACATGTTGGGCGATGCGGTTGCGAGCGCTACGCGGGGCGCAGGGCCCCCGCTCCGGCCCTGTCCTGCCTCGGCCCACCGCGCGCGGCGGGGTTTCAGGGAGCCCGGGTCAGCGCCAGTACCGCGTTGAGCCCGCCGAAAGCGAAGGCATTCGAGAGCACCGCGTCGACCGCGACCTCGCGTGCCACGTTCGGCACCACGTCGAGCGAGCATTCGGGATCCGGTTCTTCGTAGCCAATGGTCGGCGGAATCACCCCCTCGCGCAGCGCCATCAGCGCCGCGATCAGCTCCACCGCCCCGGTGCCGCCGATCACATGGCCATGCATCGACTTGGTCGACGAGATCATCACGTTGTCGGCCTCGGGACCGAAGGCATCGACGACGGCCGCGCATTCGGTCTTGTCGTTGGCCGCGGTGCCGGTGCCATGAGCGTTGATATAGCCGATGTCGGAGGGATTGAGCCTTGCGTCCCGCATCGCGCCCACGATTGCGCGGGCCGCGCCCTGGCGGCTGGGCATCACGATGTCGGAGGCGTCGGCGGTCATCGAGAAACCGGCGACTTCGGCAAGCATCTCCGCGCCGCGGGCGCGGGCATGCTCGTATTCCTCGAAAACGAAGACCGCCGCGCCCTCGCCCTGGACCATGCCGTTGCGGCCGAGCGAGAACGGCCGGCAGGCGTCTTTCGACATCACCCGCAGCCCTTCCCAGGCCTTGATCCCGCCGAAGCAGAGCATCGCCTCGGAGCCGCCGGTGACCATCAAATCCGCCATGCCGCCGCGGATCATCGCCATCGCCTGGCCCATGGCGTGGTTCGACGAGGCGCAGGCGGAGGCGACGGTGAACGAGGGCCCGCGCAGGTTCCAGGCCATCGAGACCTGCGACGCGGCGGCGTTGTTCATGAGCTTGGGCACGACGAAGGGATGAACCCGGTTCTTCCCCTCCTCGTAGACGGTGCGGTAATTGTCGTCGAGCGTGCTGAGCCCGCCGCCGGAATTGCCGAGGATCACGCCCGAGCGGTCCGCGAGTTGGCCCTGGAAGGTCAGACCGGCCTGGCCGATGGCCTCGCGCGCGGCGAGCAGTGCGAACTGGGTGAAACGGTCGTAAAGCGCGATCTGCTGGCGGTTGAAATGCGCCTCGGGCTCGTAGCCCTTGATCTGCGCCCCGATCCGCACGGTCAGCCGGTCGACATCCTGGAACTCGAGCGGGCCGATACCGGAGCGCCCCTCCTTCATCGCCGCGATGGTGCCGGCGACGTCCATGGCCAGCGCGTTGACCGTACCCGCCCCGGTGATGACGACTCGCCGCACGCCCTCAGCCTTTCTGGTCGCGCACCAGCTTGGCGACGGCGTCGGTGATCGCCCCGACCGAAGAGATGTCGAAGGCGCTTTCCGAGGGGTCGTTGGCGTTGAAGGGGACGGAGATGTCGAAGGCTTCTTCGATGGCGAAGATGGCCTCGACCAGCCCGAGGCTGTCGATGCCGAGGTCTTCGAGGGTCTGGTCGGGCGTGACGTCGCTGGGCTCCAGCACCGCCTGTTCGGCGACGATCTCGATCACGCGCGTTGCGATGTCGTCCTTGGCCATCCCTCTTCCCAAGCTGTCCTGCATCCTCCGGCGCACACCGTTTATTCGGTTTCCCGCGCCAATGGAACAGGAAAAGCCGCGCCTTTGACGGCGCGGCCTGCGGTCATTTGCGACGGGTTCCGGCGGCGCCGCCGGTCCGGATCAGCTGTTGATGCCCGGCACCCGCACGCCGGCGTCCTGCAGCGCTTCCCAGAGCTTCGCGTCGCGGCCGTAGATGTCGGCCCGGTAGCCCATGTGGCCGCGCAGATCCGAAAACGCGGTGCGGTAGACCAGATGCACCGGCACCGGATGGTCGAGCTTCACCGTGGTCTCGCGCCCGGTGCGCAGGATCGACTGGAAAAAGTCCACCGGGTCGGCTTCCTGCTCGGCGAGCAGCGCATAGGCGAAGTCGAACGGATCCTGCAGCCGGATGCAGCCATGGGAGAAAGCGCGGACTTCGCGGGCGAAGAGCGATTTCGACGGCGTGTCGTGCAGGTAGATGTTGTGCTTGTTCGGGAACATGAATTTCACCCGGCCAAGCGCGTTGCCGCCCGAGGGCGGCTGCTTGAGATCGAAGGGGAAGTAGCCGGTCGAGACCGCCTCCCAGTTGATCGTTTCGCGCGGCACGACGCGGCCGGCGCCGTCGATGATCTGCAGATGCGCCGCGGCGGCGCCCTGGGATTCGATCATCGCGGGCAGGTATTCGTTCTTGGTGATCGACTTGGGCACGTACCAGCTCGGGTTGATGACCATGTGTTCCATGACATCGGAAAACTCCGGCGTGCGGCGGTCGTAGGAGGTCGCGCCGATCACCGAGCGGGTCTGGAAGGTGATCTCGCCGCCGTCGACGATGCGGGTGGTGAAATCGGTCAGGTTGACCCAGATGTACCGGTCTTTGCGGTCGATCGAGAGCCAGCGCTCGCGCTCCATCGCGACGACGATGGATTTGAGCCGCTCGGTCGCGGGCACGTTGATCGCCTCGATGGTCGCTGGACCGGCGACGCCGTCGGCATTGAGCCCCATGTTCTCCTGGAAGGCCTGCACGGCTTTCTGGATCTCGGCATCATAGGTCATGGTAGCCGAGCGTCCGAGGTAGCCCATCGCGATCAGCCGGTTGCGCAGCTGGACGACGCTCGCCCCCTGCTCGCCCGGCTTGAGCGCGCTGGCCTGGACCTGGGGGCCCCAGCCGCCGCGTTCGATCAGCCGCTCGATCTCGAATTTCTTGTGCATCAGCCGCGCGTATTCGTCCGAGGACGGGATCAGCGAATGCATGTAGGCGTCGGGGTTGTCGGCGGCGAGAAAGCCGGTGAGCAGTTCGACCGGATCGCGGCGGTGCGGATCGCGGGTCATCAGCTTGTCGATCGAGCTCGGCTCGAGGATGCCGGTCTGGATCTGGTGCGCATAGGTGAGGAACAGGTTGGTCAGCTCGACCTCGACCCGGCCCTGCGCGCGCGGGCTGGAGATGTGGCGCATCATCGCCATGAGCTCGGTCGTGTCGTAGGCCGATGTCGGAAGCCCGTGCTCATCGGCGTGCTGGATCGCTTTCAACAGCGCCGTAAGCCGGGCCTTCTCGGCCACGCTCTGCCCGGTCCAGACCGGCGCGTAGCCGGTTTCGCGGTAGAAGGCGGCGACCTCGTCGAGCGGCAGCGCGGCTTCGGCCACGGCCTGGGCGAAGGGGGAAAAGCCGAGGCTCGACGTCGTCTCGGCGCCCGCGGCCAGCGGTGCTGCGAACAGCGCGGCGGCGGCGAGGGTCGAAAACATACGGGACTTCAGGCGCGACACGGGCGTCATGACTTTTCCTCAATCGTGGGGCGGGCGCGGGGGCCGGGGCTCGAACTTATGGAGATTTTTGCGCAGGATACTGCCACATGGCACCGCTCTGTCCATTCACAAAGGCGACAAACTCTGTTTCCGGAGAACTTCGCGCTAACCTGCTGCAAACGGGTCACATTTAACGTGGTCTTCATGCTATTGAGCGAATTATTGCCAATTATGGCTTGTTTGAGGCGTTGCAAACACAATGGTCTTGGCGCTCGATTCTTCGTGTGCCATAACCGCCTTGCACCTGGGGATGAGGTGCAACGAAAGTGCCGCGGAGACACAACCCGCGGCGCTCTAGCAGAAGACGGGACGAACTGGGACAGATGACCACCTCAAGCTCAACCGGGCTCAGCAGGCGTGCGCTCTTGGGCGCGTTTGCCGCCACCACCTTGACCGCCGCCCCCACCTATTCCAAGGCCGCAGGTTTCCTGCGCGGCGCCGGCGACATCAGGCGGATCTCGATGTACTCCGGCCGCACCGGCGAGATGCTCGACATGATCTACTGGATCGAGGGCAAGTACATCACCGACGCGCTCAAGGAAGTGAACTATTTCATGCGCGACTGGCGGGTCGACCAGATCAAACAGATCGACACCCGCACCCTCGACATCATGGCAGCCTCGCACAGCCTGCTCGATGTCAGCGAACCCTACACGCTGCTTTCGGGCTACCGCAGCCCCGAGACCAACGCGATGCTGCGCGCGCGCTCCAGCGGCGTCGCCAAGAACTCGCTGCACATCCAGGGCCAGGCCGCCGACCTCCGGCTCAAGAACCGCTCGGTCAGCCAGGTTGCCCAGGCCGCGGCCGCCTGCCACGCCGGCGGCGTCGGCAAATACTCCGGCTCGAACTTCACCCATATGGATTGCGGGCCCGTCCGCAGCTGGGGCGGCTGACGCTGACCCGCCTTGGTGTTTCGCAGATGACCCGGCCCTGACGGCCGGGTTTTTCGTTTCGGGGCGGCCCGCGCTGACCAAAGCCGCTTGCAAGCGGCTTGAGACGCGGTTTCGAAACCGCGTGCGAAGGCGTTTCGAAACGCCTTGCCCCCAGCCCCACCCGCGGGTTGACCCACCCCCCGCGCCCGTGCCTTGATCGCGGGACAACCCGCCACCGACCGGAGAGACCGCCCCTGCCCGACCCGTTTCGCCATCACCCGGAACTGCGCGGCAAGATCCGCCCGGCCGCGCAGTCGTTCTTTCGCGACCTGGACCTTGCGGCGCTCGACGCGCGGGTGATCGCCGCCGGCCAGCCTGCCGACTGGCGCACCCCGGACGCGGTACGCGAAGCCAACCGGCGCGCCTGGTTGGCCGATCATCGCGGACATGACCTGTGGGTGTTCGCCTATGGCTCGCTGATGTGGGATCCGGCGCTGGACTTCTCCGAGGTCCGGCACGGCACGACCGAGGGGTTCGAGCGCAATTTCTGCCTGCGCGACGACGGCGCGCGCGGCAGCGTCGAGCACCCCGGGCTGATGGCCGCGATCGATGGCGGCGGGATGTGCGCCGGGCTTGTCTTTCGCATCGAGGCGGACAAGGTGGAACACGAAACCTTCGTCCTGTTCCGCCGTGAGATGATTGCCGACGGCTATCGCCCGGTCTGGCTGGACGTCGACACGGCGCACGGTCCGGTCAGGGCTCTGAGCTTTGCCGCCAACCGTGCCTGCGACAATATCGTGCCCGGCCTCCCCCTCGAAGAACAGGCGCGCATGATTGCGCACGCCGAGGGCGACCTCGGCAGCAATTTCGAATATCTCGACAACTTGCGCGCCCAGCTTGCCCTGCTCGGGATAGAGGACGCCTATGTCACCGCGCTTTACGCCCGTGTCACGGCGTTGCGCGCACGGGAGGGAGCGCAGGAGTGACGTAGAGGCGCGGTTTCGAAACCGCGTGCCAAGGCGTTTCGAAACGCCTTGCCCCCAGCCCCACCCGCGGGTTGACCCGCATCGGCGCGCGTGCCTTGATCGCAGAACCCGGCGCCGCCGACAGGAGGGACCGCACTCAGGGTCCGGGTGAGCCGGTATCGTCGAACCGCACGCCTTCGCAGGGAGAGTGACATGAACCAAGGCGGAACCGGCCGAAAACTGCTCCGAAAATTGAAGCGGCGGTTGAAGCCGCACCTGCACCGGCCGGACCTGAGGCTGGCCCATACCGTCCTCGGCAGCAGCTATGGCGGGTGGCCGGTCGTGGCCAATTCGCTCTCGAAAGACAGCCTCGTCTACAGTTTCGGCGTCGGCGAGGATATCAGCTTCGACCGCGCACTCATCGAGGCGTTCGGCTGCCGGATCAAGGCCTTCGACCCGACGCCGCGCTGCATCGACTGGGTCGCGCGGCAAGACCTGCCGGAGGGCATGACCTTCGTCCCGCTCGGCCTCTCGGACAGGACCGAGACCCTGGTCTTCACCGCGCCCGAACGCGACGATCACGTGTCCTATTCGGTGAGCGGGCAGACTGGCGGTGGCGAAAGGGTGGAACTGCCCGTCCGGTCGCTTGCCGAAATCCTGGAAAGCGAAGGAGACCGCGAGATCGACCTCCTGAAGATGGACATCGAGGGGAGCGAGTATGTCGCGGTGCCGCGTTTGCTCGAAGACGGCATCCGGCCGCGGCAGCTCTGCGTCGAGTTTCACCACGGCATCTACGACTACACGCCTGACCAGACCCGGGCGGCCGTCGATGGCCTGCGCGCCGCCGGATACGGGCTCTATCATGTCTCAGACACCGGGCGGGAATACGGTTTCGTCCTGAGAAGTACCCTTTGAACCCGAGCCAACAATCGGTGCCACCCGATCACGACTTGCCCGAGCGTTTCGGGCCAGGCGCGCTCTTTCAGGCCGCCTGTTCGTCTTCTTCCGCCGCCTGGCGCGCCCACATCTGAGCGTATTTGCCGCCATGGGCGAGCAGCTCGTCGTGGGTGCCTTCTTCGCGCACCACGCCGTCTTCCAGAACCACGATCCGGTCGGCATCGACGATGGTCGACAACCGGTGGGCGATGGTGATGACCGTGCGGCCCTTGCCCATCGCCTTGAGGCTGACCTGGATGTCGCGCTCGGTCTCGGTGTCGAGCGCCGAGGTCGCTTCGTCGAGCAGCAGGATCGGCGGGTTCTTGAGCAGCGTGCGGGCGATGCCCACCCGCTGCTTTTCGCCGCCCGAGAGCTTCAGCCCGCGCTCGCCCACGGCGGTGTCATAGCCGTCCGGCAGCGACAGGATGAAATCGTGGATCTTCGCCGCCTTGGCCACCGCCTCGATCTCGGAGAAGCGCGCATCTGCCCGGCCATAGGCGATGTTGTAGCGGATCGTGTCGTTGAACAGCACCGTGTCCTGGGGCACAACGCCGATTGCCGCGTGCACGCTTTCCTGTGTCACATCGCGCAGGTCCTGGCCGTCAATGGTGATCTTGCCGCCGGAGACGTCGTAGAACCGGAAAAGGAGCCGCCCGATGGTGGATTTGCCCGAGCCCGATGGGCCGACCAGCGCGACGGTCTGACCCGCGGGCACGTCGACGTCGATGCCGTGCAGGATCGGGCGCGCCGCCTCGTAGCTGAACTCGGCGGCGTCGAAGCGAACATGGCCACCGGTCACCACCAGCGGTTTGGCACCCGGCTTGTCCACGATCTCGGCGGGCTGTTCGAGCAGGTCGAACATCTCGCCCATGTCGACCAGCGCCTGGCGGATCTCGCGGTAGACCGAGCCGAGGAAGTTGAGCGGCATGGTGATCTGCACCATGTAGGCGTTGACCATGACGAAATCCCCGGTCGAGAGATCGCCCCGCTGCACGCCCACGGCGGCGAGCACCATCACCGCGACGAGGCCCGCCGTGATGATGAAGCTTTGCCCGGCGTTGAGGAAGGCGAGCGATTGCGAGGTCTTGATCGCAGCCGTTTCGTAGCCTTCCATCGAGGCATCGTAGCGGTTCGCCTCGCGCCGGTCGGCGTTGAAATACTTCACCGTCTCGAAGTTGAGCAGCGAGTCGATCGCCTTCTGGTGCGCCTCCTGGTCCTGGTCGTTCATCTGCTTGCGGATCTTCACCCGCCATTCGGTGACCTTGAAGGTGAAGACGACATAGACCGCGATGGTCGCGACCACGACCGCGAGATACCAGACGTCGAACAGCCAGAAGAAGATGGCCGCGACCATGACGAGTTCGAGAAACAGCGGGCCGATGTTGAACAGCAGGAAGCGCAGCAGGAATTCCACGCCCTTGACGCCGCGCTCCATCACCCGGCTGAGCGTGCCGGTCTTGCGGGTGATGTGGTAGCGCAGCGACAGCGCGTGGATATGTTCGAAGGTTTCGAGCGCCAGCGCCCGGAGCGCCCGTTGCGCCACCTTGGCAAAGACCGCGTCGCGCAGCTGCTGGAACGCCACGCCGAAAAACCGCGCCATGCCGTAGGCCACGGTGAGACCGACGGCGCCGATCGCCAGCATCCAGGCGGCGCTGTCGCTCTTTTCGCCGGTCAGCGCATCGACCGCGGCGGCGTAGAACAGGGGCGTCGCCACTGCGACGAGCTTGGCCACGAGCAGGAGCGCCATGGCGACGACGACCCGGACCTTTACCTCGGTCTGACCCTCCGGCCACAGGTAGGGTGCCGCCCGGCGGATGGTGCGCATGCCCTGGCCGTTCCGTTCTCCCGACATCATTGCATCCGAAACCGTCGTGCGTCCGCCGCCTCGTCTCATACCTGGCCTCCTGCTGGGTGTCCCCTAGGTAGGGGCGAATGGCGGGAATGACCAGACCGGGCGGCTGCGTCCTTGCGCCGCCGCGGGGATCGCCGTGGGACGCACAGGGGCGTCAGGCGGTTACTCGGCCGGGGCCTCCGCGTCCGCCGCCGGCTCGTCCTTGGGCAGGGTGAAGATCTGGCCGGGGTAGATCAGGTTGGGATCCTTGATGAACTCGCGGTTGGCCTCGAAGATCTTCACATACTGGAAGCCGTCGCCGTAGCGCCGGTCGGCGATGCCCCAGAGCGTGTTGCCGGGCTGGATCGTAACCGCGGTCAGCACAACGCCTTCGGCGGCGGCGGCCTCCGTCTTGGCCTCGGCGGCGGCGAGGACCTCGGGGCTCTCGCGCTTGAACGGGGTTTCGACCCGGGTGGTCACGCTGCCGTCGGGTGCGACGGCGTCGATCCGGAGCGTGTAGACCCCGCTTTCGACCTCGGGGAGCGGCGCGCGCCACTGGCCGTTGTCGCGGATCACCGCGGTGCGCACAGGGGTGTTGTCGAGATAGATCCTGAGCGTGGTCTCGCCGAGCCCCCGGCCCGACAGCGCGACCTCGCCGGCGTCGTCATAGGAGATCGCGTCAATCGTGAGCTGCGCCGCGGGTGCCGTGTCCTGGATCACCCGGATGCCCGA
>JAGRMP010000266.1 GCA_020441225.1 Maritimibacter sp.
CGCCTGCATGCATCTGCATTTCATCTCCAAGAACATCGAGCGCGCCGGCGACCAGGTGACCTCGATCGCCGACCAGGTGATCTACCTCGCGACCGGCGAACTGCCCGAGGACAAACGCCCGAAGGACACCACCTCGGTCTATGAAGTGCCCGGGGAGGGCGGCTTCAGCGAGGCGGATGAATGAGCGCAGAAAAGCCTCTCGTGCTGCTCGTCGAGGACGAGCCGGCGCAGCGCGAGATCCTGCGCTATAACCTCAGCGCCGAGGGCTACGAGGTGACGGTCGCCGAGAACGGCGACGACGCGCTGCTGCTCGCCGACGAAGTGCGGCCCGACCTCGTGCTGCTCGACTGGATGCTGCCGGGCGTGAGCGGGATCGAGGTGTTGCGGCGCCTTAAGAACCGCCGCCAAAGCGTTGAAACCCCTGTAATAATGCTCTCCGCCAGGACCGAGGAAATGGACCGCGTCCGGGGGCTGGAAACCGGGGCCGACGACTACATGGTCAAGCCGTATTCGGTCTCGGAACTGATGGCGCGGATCCGCACCCAGCTGCGCCGGACCCGGCCGGTCTCGGTCGGCGAACGGCTCGAATTCGAAGACATCGTGCTCGACGGCGACACCCACCGGGTGACCCGCGCCGGCGACGAGATCAAGCTCGGACCGACCGAGTTCCGGCTGCTGTCGACGCTGATGGAAAAACCGGGCCGCGTCTGGACCCGCGAGCAGCTGCTCGACAGGGTCTGGGGGCGGGACGTCTTCGTCGACACCCGCACGGTCGACGTTCATGTCGGCCGGTTGCGCAAGGCGTTGCGCCGGGCAGGCGGCACGGACCCGCTGCGCACCGTGCGCGGCACCGGCTACGCGCTGGGATAGATCTCGGGGATAGATCTCGGGGATAGATCTCGGGGATAGATCGGGGATAGATCTCGCCGGGCCGCACCGGTCGCTGGCTGCCGCCTGGGGCGACCCGGGCCGCGGCACCGGGGGATTGGCGGGGGATTGACGGGGGATTGGCGCAACATCTGGCCGGGGCGGACCGGCACCGCGCGCAGCGCCGGCATTTCGCCCGGCGCCACCGGCTTATGTCGCATAATCGGTATTATGTAATATCCGTCTGCGCCAATCTGTCCGCCGTATTTGCTTTCCGGGTCTCGACAAACGCGTTGCGAGTCGTCAAAAATGATGCGGGACGATTTCGATCATGACTAATCTTATTTTGAAGAACCGCTGGCCCCTTCTGGCCCGGACCCCGGCCCTTGGAGCAGTACCGGAGACGCCGGGATATGTTTGATTATATGGAAAAACTTGCGCTCGCACGGACAATCGAAGACGTGTGGGCCTTGCACTGTCAGGCAATGGATGACTTCGGCTTCGACCGCGTTATCTACGGCATGACCCGCGCCACCGGCGCCAACGGCGCTCTGGGCGCGTTCGAGGATGCGCTGGTCCTGTCCAACCACGGCGAAAGCTACGACGAGGCCTATATCCAGTCGCAGATGTTCATGGATGGGCCCGGCTTTCGCTGGGCGCAGGAAAATGCCGGCGCGATCGGCTGGGGTGCGCTCTGGACCGACAGCCGGACATTGAGCGCCCGGGACCGCGAGATCATCGCCTTTCACCGCACACGCGACGTCTGCGCCGGTTATACCGTCAGCATCACCCAGGGCAGCGCGCGGACCTTTGCCGTGGCCTCGCTGACCGCACGTCCGGGCCTGTCGCAGGCCGACGCGGACAAGATCTGGGCCGCCGAGGGCTGCCGGATCTGGACCATGAACAACATGATGCACCTCAAGGTGCTGTCCTTGCCGCACCGCAGCATGCTGCAGCTCCTGTCCGGCCGCCAACGCGAGGCCCTGGAATGGGTCGGCGATGGCAAATCCTATCAGGACATCGCCGAGATCATGGGCGTCAGCATGGCGACGGTCGAGAAACACCTCCGCCTTGCCCGTGAGAAACTTCGTGTCTCGACCACGTCTCAGGCTGTCCTGAAGGCTGCGTTCCAGAACCAGATCTACACCGCCGGCGATACCGGGTTATCCTTTTCCAACCGGCCCGCGAGTGCCGCCCGCGGGCCCTGCGGCGCTGGTCCGGAATCCTTCACGAAAATGTGAGTGATACCGGGCGCTTGCAGGTAGATTTTGACAGGCCCGGCAGAAGAATTCGAACCGACGGTAAGGAAATCCTGCCTATCCGGTTGCGGGAACTGCGCTAGCGTAAAGGCAGATCCGCGCGCGCGGCGCCCGGTGTCGTCCCGGGCGAGCCCATGTCCGACGCCCCGCTATGGGCCTTACCGGCCCGGGAGAGTTCCCGCTTCAGCACACCGCGCCGCCGTGCCGATTGACCCCGGGGACCACTCCATCCCGACCCGTGCCCCGGATACAAGGACGGCGCCAGATTTCGATCTGGCGCCGTTTTCGGTCTTAACTGCTGGGGCAGGTGCTGCGTCAGGCCGCAAACAGGGCGGCGACCGCCCTGCCCTCGCCGTCTGCCGCGATCAGCCCTTGGCCATCGAGGCGACTTCGGCGGCGAAGTCTTCTTCTTTCTTTTCGATGCCTTCGCCCACTTCCATCCGCACGAAGCCGAGGATCTCGCAGCCGGCGTCCTCGGCGGCCTTGGCCACCGTGAGGTCCGGGTTGATGACGAAGTTCTGGCCAAGCAGCGTCACCTCGGAGAGGAACTTCTTCATGCGGCCTTCGATCATCTTCTCGATTACGGCTTCGGGCTTGCCCGACTCCTTGGCGATGTCGATCTGGATCTGACGCTCATGCGCCAGGACTGCCGGGTCGAGGTCGGCTTCGCCGAGCGAGGCGGGGTTGGCCGCCGCCACGTGCATCGCCACCTGCTTGCCGAACGCCTCGTCGCCGCCCTTCAGCGCGACCAGTACGCCGATCTTGCCCATGCCGTCGGCAGCCGCGTTGTGGACGTAGGCGGCCACGATATCGCCTTCGACCTTGGCCATCCGGCGCAGCGACATGTTCTCGCCGATCTTGGCGATCTTGTCGGTCACGACGTCGGCCACCGGCTTGCCGTCGAGATCGGCCGCCGCCAGCGCTTCAACATCGGCCACACCGAGCGCGGCCTTGGTGATGCCCGCGACCATCTCCTGGAACTCGGCGTTCTTGGCGACGAAGTCGGTCTCGGCGTTGACCTCGACAGCCACGCCGACACCGCCCTCGACGGCGACGCCGACGAGACCTTCGGCGGCCACGCGGCCGGATTTCTTGGCGGCGGTGGCAAGGCCCTTGGTGCGCAGCCAGTCGACCGCGGCATCCATGTCGCCGTCGGTTTCCACCAGCGCCTTTTTCGCATCCATCATGCCCGCGCCGGTCATTTCGCGCAGTTCTTTAACAAGTGCAGCGGTGATTGCCATATCGGCTCTCCTTCGAAACGTGTCCGGGAGCGTTTAGCCCGCTCCCGGCGACAGAATTGTGACAGGTAAGGTCCCTGGTCCGGGGATCAACCCTCGGCCGGGGCCTCCTCGGCCTCCGCAGCCTCGGGCGCGGCCACGGCCTCTTCCATCGGGACCTCTTCCAGAGCGCCGACGTCGATGCCGGCGGCTTCCATCTGCCCCGACATGCCGTCGAGCGCGGCGCGCGCGGCCAGGTCGCAGTAGAGAGCGATCGCACGGGCGGCGTCGTCATTGCCGGGGATCACGTAATCCACGCCTGCGGGCGAGCAGTTGGTGTCGACCACGGCCACGACCGGGATACCCAGCTTCTTGGCTTCGAGGATGGCAAGGTCTTCCTTGTTCACGTCGATGATGAACAGAAGGTCCGGCAGCCCGCCCATTTCGCGGATCCCGCCGAGCGAGGCCTGCAGCTTTGCCTGGTCGCGCTCCATGTGGAGACGCTCTTTCTTGGTCAGGCCCTCGGCGCCGGCGGCGAGCTTCTCGTCGATCTCCTTGAGACGGTTGATCGACTGCGACACGGTCTGCCAGTTGGTGAGCGTGCCGCCGAGCCAGCGGTGGTT
>JAGRMP010000267.1 GCA_020441225.1 Maritimibacter sp.
TCGCGAAGACCTCCTCCGATTCGAGCGAATAATAGACCGACTGGGCCTCCCTCCGCGCTGCGACAAGTTTCTCCCCGCGCATGATCGCGAGCTGCTGGGAGACGGTCGACTGGCCGAGACCGGTGGCCACCTGGAGCTGTTGCACCGACAGCTCACCGTCGGACAGATAGCAGAGAATCAGGAGCCTTTTGGGGTTGGACAGCACCCGCAGGAGCTCGCTCGCAACTTCGGCGATTTCGTGCCGGTCTTTCGGATGCATGCAGTCTCCTCCCACTTTGCGTCGTTTTCGCGCCTCTCCCGGGCCCCGAATCCCAACGTACACACAGAGTTCTCTTGACTGAGAGCCATTTTATATTCAACAATTCCTATACACAAATAATTCCGAAAACGGGAGGGCTCGTCCATGCTGGATGCTGGCGATAACACCAAGAAGATGACGATCATCGTCACGAAGGGCACGCTCGATTGGGCCTACCCTCCGTTCATCCTCGGTACCACCGCGGCGGCGATGGATGTTGAAGTTACCATGTTCTTCACCTTCTACGGGCTCACTTTGCTCAAGAAGGACCTCGACCTCAAGATTTCGACGCTCGGCAACCCGGCGATGCAGATGCCGATGGGCGGTATGCACATGTCGATGCCGAATATCGTCTCGATGATCCCCGGCGTCGACCGCATGGCGACGACGATGATGAAGAACCTGATCAAGAAGAAGGGCGTCGCCTCGATCGAAGACCTGCGCGAAGCTGCGGTCGAGATGGACGTCAAGATCATCGCCTGTCAGATGACGCTCGATCTGTTCGAGCTGGACAAGAAAGACATGATCGACGGAATTGAAATCGGCGGTGCGGCGACCTGGATGGAGGAAGCTGCAAAGTCCGATATCAACCTCTATATCTGACACAGTTCCAGGACGCCAAAGGGAGAGGATAACCAGATGGCCGACCAAACATTGGACGCAAAAGGGCTGAACTGCCCGCTTCCGATTCTGAAAACCAAGAAGATGATCAAGGGCATGACCTCCGGTCAGACCCTCGAAGTGATGGCCACCGACCCCGGGTCGATCGCCGACATGACCGCCTTCTGCAACCAGACCGGCAACGAGCTTCTGAGCCAGTCGAACGAAGGCGATGTCTACACATTCGAGATCAAGGTCGCCTGACGGCGGACAGGATCGAGGCCGCCGGTAGGTGGCTGTCCGAACATGAAAAAGCCCCGCCAGACCGGCGGGGCTTTCCGTTTCAAAGGCCTTCGCCCCGGGGGGCGCCCGTGCGGATTACAGCGTGATCCGGAACCGGGCAAAGCCGTCGGGCCCGTCGCCCGCTGCCTCGATCGTCACGCCCTTCACGTCGGCCATGTAGTCGACCGCTTTCGGCCCGGTGTCGAAGAGCACGGTGGTGCCTTCCAGCGGGGCAAAGGTCCAGTTGGCATCCGCCGACGGGTTGATCGTGCCCTGATCGACGATGTAGCGCACGATCACGTCGCGGTTGGTGTCGGGCCCTTCGAAGATGATCGTCGATCCGTCGGCGCCCGGGAAATGCCCGCCGCCGCCGGCGCGGTAGTTGTTGGTGGCGACGACGAATTCCATGTCGTCGGTCACCGGTGCGCCATTGTAAGCGAGGTTCACGATCCGCTGGGTGCCCTCGTTGATCACGTTGCCGTCGCGGTCGAACATCATCGGCTGGCTGAGGTCGATCTGGTAGGTCACGCCATCGATCACGTCGAAATTGTACGACGGGAAATCGGGGTTGAGCAGAACCTGGTCGGCCTCGCCCGGTGTGATCTGGTTGAACATACCCGCGGAGCGTTCGAGCCAGCCCTTGAGCTGGGCGCCATTGATCTTCACCGCGCGCACGGTGTTGGGGTAGAGGTAGAGATCGGAGACATGCTTGATCGCCACGTCGCCCGCGGGCACGTCGGTGAAATACTCCGGGCCCCCGCGACCGCCGGCCTTGAACGGAGCGGCGGCGGAGAGGAGCGGGAGGCTCTCGTATTCGGTGCCCTTCATCATCTCGGCGATGTACCACAGCTGCGCCTGGCTCACGACCTGGACCGAGGGATCGTCGGCCACCAGCGCGAAGTAGGAATAGAGCGGCGTGGCGGTCTTGCCGACCGCGCGACGGACATAGGCGAGCGTGGCCTCATGCGCCTCGGCAACCGAGGCCTCGACCTCGGGCACGCTATCGACCAGCGCCGAGATCGAGCGGTCTTCGTTGCGCTGGTAGATCGGGCGCACTTCGGAGGCGGTGTTGACCACGCGGACCTCGTCGCCGTCGAACTCCAGCATCAGGTCGATGACGCCGAGGTGCGAACCCCAGAAGCCACCCATCACCGCGGGTTTGCCATGGATCGTGCCCTTGGCGGCGTCGAGCCCGTCCCAGCCTTCGTAGTCAGAGCCGGGGAAAACGAGGTGGCTGTGCCCGGTCATCAGCGCGTCGATCCCGTCGACTTCGGCGAGCGGGACGGAGGCGTTTTCCATGCCCTCTTCCCACTGGGCCGAGCCGATGCCGGAATGCGAGAGCGCGATGATGATCTGCGCGCCTTCTTCCTTCATCTGCGGGACCCAGGCCTTGGCCGCTTCAACAATGTCGCGGGTGGTAACGTTGCCTTCGAGGTGGCGGCGGTCCCAGGTCATGATCTGCGGCGGAACGAAGCCGATCAGTCCAACTTTGACGGTATGTTCGGCGCCGGCCCCATCGACGACGGTCTTGTCGAGGATGACGTAGGGCTTGACCAGGGTCTTGTCGGCGGTCGCCGTGGCGCCCGCTTCGGTGACGACGTTGGCGCTGACTACGGGGAAGTTCGCCCCGGCCAGCGACTTGGTCAGGAAGTCGAGCCCGTAGTTGAACTCGTGGTTGCCGAGCGTCGAGGCTTCGAAACCGACGGTGTTCATCGCGGCGATGACCGGGTGCAGATCGCCCTCTTTCATGCCCTTTTCATAGGCCATGTAGTCGCCCATCGGGTTGCCCTGGAGGAAGTCGCCATTGTCGACCAGCATCGAGTTCGTCGCCTCGGCGCGGATGTCGGCGATATGGGCGGCGGTGCGCGCGAGGCCCACCGTGTCGACCGGTTTGTCGCCGTAATAGTCGTAAGGCATGACGTGGACGTGCAGATCGGTCGTCTCCATCAGGCGCAGATGCGCCTGGCCTGCAGCGGCACGTGCCGAGAACGGGTGCAGCACGACGAAAGACGCACCGGCCACGGTCGAGAGAAACCCGCGGCGAGTGGGGGTAAGGATGGATGATGTCATCTGGGGGAGCCCTCCATGGAACGGAATGACGCAAGGCTAGCGCGCCCGCGTAACGCCGTCGCGACAAATTTTGACCGGATGGCCGGAAATGGCGTCTTTCTGCTAGCCGCTTATCTTGTTCTGCCGAACGAAGCCGACAAAACGGGCGACCCAGGGATCGGCTTCGGTGTTGCGCAGATGACAGAAGCCGGCGAGCGCGTTGCGGGTGACGATTCCGTCGTGCGCCCCATCGACGCCGTGGCCGCGCAGCACCTTGCGGGCAAAGCTCGGCGCGTCGTCGAGCCGGTCGAGCTGGGCGTAGTGGAACTCATGCGCCGCGATGGTCTGGCCGGGCGCGGCCCAGGGATGGTCGGGCGTGTCGCTCACCTTGATGTAGCCCCGCCCCTGGGGTCGCGGATGCATCACGGCGTCGGCGGGTATCGCCCCGACCATCGGCCCGAAATCGGCGCCGTTGCGGATGGCGCGGGCGAGATACATGAGCCCGCCGCATTCGGCATAGGTGGGCAGCCCCGCATCGATCCGGGCCCGGATATCCTCGCGCAGCGGGGTGTTGGCGGCGAGGGCGTCGACGAACATCTCGGGGAAGCCACCGCCGAGGAACAGCCCGTCGCACGCGGGCAGCGCGGGGTCTTTCATCGTGTCGAAAGGCACGAGCCGCGCGCCGGCCTGGGCAAAGGCTTCGAGATCGTCGGGGTAGTAGAAGCCGAAGGCACGGTCGCGGGCGATGGCGATGGTGACGTCTGGTGCGGGGCGCGCGGGGCGCGGCGGCGGATCGGGGAGCGCCGGGGCACTGGCCGCGATGTCCAGCAGCAGATCGAGATCGACCGAGGTGCCGACGATCTGCGCGAGGCTGCGGATGGTCGTTTGCAACGCGCCGGTTTCGCCCGGGGTGGTGAGCCCGAGGTGCCGCTCGCCGATCTCAAGCGCCGGATGGCGGTGCACCGCGCCGACCACGGGGAGGCCGGTATAGGTCTCGACCGCCTCGCGCAGTTTCCCCTCGTGGCGCGGGCCCCCGACCTTGTTGAGGATCACCCCGGCGATGTTCACCTGGCGGTCGAAAGCCTGGTAACCCAGGAGCAGGGGCGCGATGCCGCGGGTCATGCCGCCGGTGTCGATCACGAGGATGACCGGCAGGTTCAGGAGCCTGGCCAGCGCCGCGTTGGAATCGGAACCGTCCATCGAGACACCGTCGAACAGGCCCTTGTTGGCCTCGACGATGGCGACGTCGCTGCCCTGGGCACGGCTGGCGAAAAACGTCTCTATTTCAGGGGAAGTCTGGGTATTGAAGTCGAGGTTGTAGCACACACCGCCGGTCGCGGTGCCGATCCACATCGGGTCGATGTAGTCGGGCCCTTTCTTGAAACTCGCCACCTTGAGCCCGCGTTCGGCAAGGGCGGCGGCAAGGCCGGTGGTGATGACGGTCTTGCCGGAGGATTTGTGCGCCGCCGCGATGAGGAATCGCGGGGCCTGCATCACGCGACCGGAAGTTTCGACGTATCGCGGGCGGACCAGATCTCGTTTGCGAGGGCCTCTGCGGCCTCCATCGTGTCGGCCTTGCCCATCGTCTTGAGCGTGACGGCCATGGTGCCGGTGATCGCTTCGTTTGCGTATTCGTCGTCATCCTCGCCGCGCCAGACCTTCATCAGCCGGGTCACGTCCATCTCGGCGTCGGGGGGCGCGTGGCCCTCGTCGATCATCTGCGGCCATTCTTCGATGTGGAGCTCGGTCGGACCATGGGTGGTCCAGACCGGGGTCGGCTTGTTGGGCCGGCGCTCGATCTCGCCGCCGTCGCCGCGGAACACGGCTGCGTTGGGGATGTCCATGAGCTGGGCGGCGCCGGAATGGATGTCCATGAAGCCGCGGTGGAAGATGCCCTGCATCACCGTCGGCGCGTTGAACGGGTTCAGCATCCGGGTGAAGCTGTGGACCGGCGAACGCAGGCCGAGCAGCGGGCGCAGGTTGATGAGCTCGCGCAGTTTCGGGCTCAGCACCTCTAGGGGCACATAGGCGAAACCCTGGGCGTGGATCTGGTCGGCGGCCATTGCCAGGCTGTCGCAAACCGGCAAGCCCAGATGGGTGAGCACGTCGCGGGTGTAGACCCGGCCGGGCGTGTGCCCCTCGGTGCCGTGCATGAACACCTTGTAGCCCGCGCCGACCAGCGCCATGACGCTGAGCAGATACCAGGGCAGCTGCACCCGTTTTCCGGCGTAGCTCGACCAGTCGATGTCGACGGCGGGCAGGTTTTCGGGCAGCTCGAAGGTGTCGCGGGTGCCAAGCGCAAAACCGGCGATCTCCTCGGGCGCTTCCTCCTTGAGCCGCAGCAGCATGAGGAAGGCGCCGATCTGCTCGGGCTCGGCCTCGCCGCGCAGGATCATGGCCATCGCCTCGCGGGATTCTTCCAGCGTCAGGGGGCGCTGCTTGGTCTTGCCGCGCCCGAGGATTGCGACGAAGCGCGAGAACGGGTGCGGGTGGTTGGGATCGAGGATCCGGGCTTGGTCTTTCATCAGTCGCTTTCCGTTGCGGTCATCTGCGCCGCGGATGTCGCGGGCGCGATCAGCCTTTGGCGGCAAGGTTGGCGTCGGACAGGTTCGTGGGCAGGACCCGCAGGATCTTGGCCCCGAGACCGGCCGCGAACAGCGCCAGTGCGACACCGCCAAGACCCAACATAAGCTCCCAGATCGACGGCGTGTAGGGGTTCACGACACCTTCGTGGAAGCCTTCGATCACCTCGTAGCCGGGGAAGATGTTGAGCGGGAAGGCCTGGCCGCCGATCACGATCACATAGACCTGGGCAAAGCCGCCGATCACCACGAGGATCGAGGCGAGCAGGGTCGAGCTGCGCGACGGGTTGAGGAACACGAGCGCGATGGGCACGAGACCGCCCAGCACCACCTGCACACCCCAGAACAGGAGCGGGTAGATCCCGCCCGAGACGAGAATGAAATGCTCGTAGCTGCCGTGTTCGGCCGCGTAGAGGTTGGACAGATGGAAGACGAGGGCGAAATAGAGCACCGCGGCGGCAAAGACCCCGAGGAGCCGGCCGAGGCGCATCAGAAGCTGGTCGCCGATCGGGCGATCGTTGAGCCTGCAGCAGCGTCATCAGCACGAGGATGAAGACCGCGAGGCCGAAGGAGAAGCTCATGATGATGAACATCGGCGCCATGATCGCGGCGTCATAGCCCGGGCGGGCCACCAGCCAGCCGAAGATCGAGCCGGTACCGGTGGTGAGCGCAAGCCGCCACAGGAAGGCGACGAGGCCGCCGAGCTGGACCCATTTGTAGTCGAGCCGGCGATACATCTGCAGCACGAGGTAGACCGCCGACCACGGCGATGAAGCCGTTATAGAGCAGCACGTTCCAGGCGAAGATCGACTTGAAATTGTAGGTGGTCATCGCGACGATCAGCCGGTCGGCGCGACCGAGGTCGAGGACGACGATGGCAAGGCCGCCGACCAGCAGCGTGATTGCCAGAAGCGACGAGAACCGCGCCATGGGCTTGTAATGCTTGTTGCCGAAGACGGAGGCGATGGAGGCGACGTTGAGCGCGCCCGAGGCGGCGACGATCAGGAAGATCGCAAACACATGCGGCAGGCCCCAGACGATCTGGTTGGTCATGCCGGTCACCGCGTGGCCGTGGTGCTCCATGTAGAACCAGGCGCCGCCGGCGGCGACGAGGAAAGCGACAAGCAGCGCCGCGGCCTGCCAGACACCGGAGGTCGCTTTCAGCTCGCGATAGATTGTCTGTTCCATAGCCATGGCTTTTCCCCGTGGTCTGTCAGAGGTTCGTGTAGCGGACGCCCTGGTTCAGCTCCAGATCGCTGCGCAACGCCACCGAATCGTAGTCTTTGAGGGCTTTCGAGATCGGGCTGTCCGGATCCTTGAGGTCGCCGAACAGGATCGCCGAATGGCCGGCCTTTTCGCAGGCTTCGACACAGGCCGGGATGCGGCCGCTATCGATGCGCGGGGCGCAGAGGTTGCAGCTTTCCACCGTGCCCTGGCCGCGCGGCGCGTTGACGCTCTGGTCGGTGAGCGGCTCGTGGACGAAGCTGCGCGCCTTGAACGGGCAAGCCATCATGCAATAGCGGCAGCCGATGCAGATGTGCTTGTCGACCTGCACGATGCCGTCGATGCGCTGCATCGAGGCGCCGGTCGGGCAGACATCGACGCAGGGCGGGTTTTCGCAATGCTGGCACATGACCGGGGCCGAAACCTCGCGGCCGGTCTCCTTGTCGCGCAGCGTGACCTTGCGGATCCATTCCGGCGCCTGGTTCGGGTCGATGTGCTCGAGTTCCTGCTCAGAGCCCCAGCCGTTCTCGACCTTGCAGGCGGTCACGCAATCGGTGCAGTTCGCATCGCATTTCCCGGCGTCGATCAGCAGGCCCCAGCGCTTGCCGGCATCGGCCCGCGACGAGGCTTCGGCCGGCGTGCCGCCAAAGGCCATGAGCGTGACGCCCGGGGCGAGGGTGACGGTCGAGGCCGCCGCGCCCGATTTCAGGATGTCGCGGCGGGTCAGTTCGGCGCGGTTGGTCATTCGCTCGTCTCCTCCGCGAGGCGGGCGAGATAGGCCTCGATCGAAGCCGGATCTTCTGCCGTCGCCATCGCACGGTAAGCGGTGTTGTCGGCCGGGGTCGACCGGTGACACATGAAGCAATCCACTTCCACGGCCGCATAGTCGTGGCAGACCCGGCAGAAATGGCGCTCGTCGGCGACCGTCACCGGCTCACCGGCCTCGTCCATGACCGCGTGGCAATCGAAACATTCGGCGAGCGACGCTTTGATCTCGTGATCTTCAGGGCCGAGGTCGCGGATCCCGTCCCGCATGGTCAGGTTGCGGTCATGCAGCATGTAGACCATGTGGTTGGCGCGCCAGTTCTCGTCGACCGGATGGGGCTCGCCGGTGGCGGGCGGCACGACAGGGCCAGCCCCGTCGGCCGCCGCACCCCCGATGAGGCCAAATACGGCAAGGAAAGCGAGAACGAGCCGCATGGTCACTCCCCGAGACCCATCTTGATGTAACCGGTCGGGCAGACGTCGGCGCAGATGTGGCAACCGACGCAGCGGGTGTAGTCGGTATCGACATAGCGCCCGACGGTGCGGTCGCCTTTCGGCACGCGGAAGACCGCGTCCTGCGGGCAGAAGATCACGCAGTTGTCGCATTCGAAGCAGAGGCCGCAGGACATGCAGCGCTCGCCTTCCTTCTGTGCCTGTTCTTCGGAAAAGCCGATGATCCGCTCTTCGAAGTTGCCGAGCACCGCGTCGCCCTGCAGGTCGAGATAGCTGCGCTCTTCGCGCGGCACATAGTTGAAGTGCCCTTTGAACAGCTCGTCATGCGGGATGATCTGGCTGGCGGAACGGTCTTCGAAATTGTGCACCGCCCATTTCGCCGACGAGGTGCCGGCGACCTGCTTGTGCGGGTACTCCGCCACGTCCTTGCCGCGCTGGTGCAGCTCTTCCATCAGGTTCCAATGGTGCACATCGACCTTGGGCCGCTTGTGGATGTCGCCGTCGTCGAGGAAATCGGTGATCGTCTCGGCGGCGATGCGGCCGTGGCCGATGGCGGTGGTGAGCAGGTGCGGGCGGATGATGTCGCCGCCGACGAAATGCTTCTCCTGGCCGTTCACCTGGTAGGTCGGCGTGGCGTCGATGAAGCCGCGGCCGTTGTCGAGATCTTCGAGCCCCTGGGTCAGATCGCCCATCTGGCCGATGGCGGCGATGATGATGTCGGCTTCGAGGGTGTATTCGGTGCCTTCGATCGGCTCCGGCACGTTGCCCTTCATGGTGCATTTGCACATCTTGAGGCCGACAGCGACGCCGCGCTCGTTCTTGATGACTTCGAGCGGCATCACCCCACCCTGGATGTCGATGCCTTCGCGCTTGGCGTCTTCGCGCTCGTGCTCGGCGGCGGTCATCTGTTCGACCGGGAACAGCGAGGTCAGCGTCGCCTTGACGCCGGCGCGGGTGAGCAGACCGGCCGAGTCATGCGCGGCCCAGTCGATCACGGTGCCGTCCGGGTGGGCGGCGGGCTTGGTCTCGGTGATGTTGCCGAGACGGCGGGCGACCGACGCGACGTCGATCGAAGTGTCGCCACCGCCGACCACGACGACCTTTTTCGCGGTGCCGACGACCCAGCCCTTGTTGAAGGCGTCGAGGAATTCGATGCCGTTGATGCAGTTGTCGGTGCCGTCCCAACCCGGGATCGGCAGCGGCCGGCCCTGCTGCGCGCCGAGCGCCCAGAACACGGCATCGAAGGCCTTGTCGAGCTCTTCCATCGACACGTCGGTGCCGACACGGGTATTGACGTGGACCTTGACGCCCAGGTCGATGATCCGGCCGATTTCCTTGTCGAGCATGTCGCGCGGGGTCCGGTAGCCCGGGATGCCGTAGCGCATCATGCCGCCGAGCTCAGGATGAGCCTCGAACAGGGTCACATCGTGGCCGTCGAGGCGCAGGAAGTAGGCGGCCGACAGACCGGCGGGACCGCCGCCGATGACCGCGACCTTGCGGCCGGTCTCGGTTTTCGGCCCTTCCATCTTGATGTTGTTCTCGTTGGCCCAGTCGCCGACATATTGCTCGACGCCGTTGATACCGACGTAATCGTCGACCTCGTTGCGGTTGCAGCCCGCTTCACAGGGTGCGGGGCAGACCCGGCCCATGGTGGCCGGGAAGGGGTTGGCCTCGACCATGGTGCGGAAGGCGTATTCCTGCCACGGCATGTCCTCGACGGGCGGCTTGTCCATCCCGCGGGCGATGGCGAGCCAGCCGCGGATGTTGTGGCCCGAGGGGCAGGAGCCCTGGCACGGCGGGGTCTTGTGGACATAGGTCGGGCATTTGTATGACTTGTCCGCCTGGAAGATCTTTTCCTGCAGGTCCCAATCGTCGTAGGTCGCGCCTTCTTCGAAGCGGCGGAACGTCGGTTTGGTGTTCGGGTCCATGTCGTTCATGTCGAATTCCTCCCTTGCGCCTACTCGGCGTCGTCGGTCTCTTGTCCGTCGAGAATGATCGCGTTCGACACCAGCTGGTGCACCGATACGATCGAGTCCATGTCGTAGCCGTACTTCGGCATGACTTTCGAAAACTGGGTTTTGCAGATCGCGCAGATCGCGGCCATGTGGGTGACGCCGTGGCTCTCGGTCACCTGCTGCACCGCGGTCATCCGCGGCGCCGCGCCCTTGATGCGCAGGTCCATGAGGTCATCGGTGAGCAGCCCGCCGCCGCCGCCGCAACACAGCGTGTTCTCGTGGATCGTGTCCTGATCCATGTCGACGAAGTTGTTGCA
>JAGRMP010000268.1 GCA_020441225.1 Maritimibacter sp.
GCGCATCCGCTCTTCGGACGTCCGATGGCGGTTTCTCTCCAAGGGCCTGTGCTGGACGACATCCCGGCCTGTGCCATCACCTCTAACCAAGGAGACCCCGATGTCGATCACGGCCGAAGAAAAAGCCAAACTGATGAAGGACTACGCGACCAAGGACGGCGACACCGGTTCGCCGGAAGTCCAGGTGGCGATCCTGACCTCGCGCATCGCGACGCTCACCGAGCACTTCAAGACCCACAAGAAGGACAACCACGGCCGCCGTGGCCTTCTGAAAATGGTCGCCCAGCGCCGGAAGCTCCTCGACTACCTCAAAGGCAAGGACGAGGCCCGCTACCAGGACCTGATCAAGCGCCTCGGCATCCGCCGCTAAGGTCGCGCGCGGGTTGACCCCCGCGCCTCACGGATTTTGGGAACGCCCGCGCCGAAAGGTGCGGGCGTTTTCGCTGGGCCAGGCGCGACCGCGGACCATTCGGCGCAGAGTTCCGTCGCGCCGTTTCAAAGCTCCGGCGATATGCAGGACGATCAGCGCCGCCAGCAGCTTTGTCAGAACGCCGTGAATGAGGAAGGCACCATCCTGCCAGGGCTCCGATATCGGCGCGATGCGCGGCAGGGTCCAGCGCCCGAACGCAACCACGTCGAGCCCCGAGGCGGCCGAACCGATCCATCCGGACAGAGGCACCGCGACCACGAGCAGGTACAGCGCGCGATGCGTGGCGCGGGCCAGGCGCGATTGCCAGGCCGGGACGCCGCCCAGCGGGGGCGGGGGCGGCGAGGCGCGGTGCCACGCGATCCGCCCGAGCGCCAGCGCCAGAAGCACCAAACCGACGCTCTTGTGCACACCGTACATCCAGATCGTCGAAAGCGACGGTTCGATGCGCGTGAGCACCGTGCCGAAGGCGAGCATTCCGACTATCCCGAGCGCCATGAGCCAGTGGAGCGCCCGCGTAAGCAAGCCGAACCGCTCGGGCGTGTTGGCGATGGCGGGCAATCTAGCCGGCCCGGTCGAGCCGGACCAGGATCTTGAGCTGGATCTGGTCGCCGACCATGTCGTTCCAGCCGGTCGCGCCAAATTCGCTGCGGTTGACCGCACCGGTGAGGAACACCGACATCTTGGACAGATCGCCGTCTTCGGTGCCCTTTTGCCGGTACAGTTCGGCATGAAGCTCGACGGGTCGGGTGACACCCCGGATGGTCAGATCGCCGAGGACCCGCGCCGAGGTGCCGTTGAAATCCATCGTGCGGCTGACGAAGGTCATGGTCGGGAAATTCGCGGCGGCGAGAACCTTGGGCCCGCGCATCGCCTGGGTCGCGAACGGGAAGCTCGCCTGCGAATGTGCGGTGTCGATGACGGCGAAGACGGAGCTGTTCGCGGCGCGCTCGAAATCGATCGCCACCTGTGCATCGTTGATCGGCATTGTCCCGGTGATCGGATCATTGCCGAACATCACTTGAAACCCGACCGAGGAATTGGACCTGTCGATCTGGTAGGCGATCGGTGCGGCTTCAAGCCCGACAGGTAGCAGGGCGAGAATCGCTCCGATGAGGCGGAGCATGGGTTTCATAGCAAAAATCCTACTCCTCGCGTGACGCACAGAACAAACAATTGGCCGTTATCTCTGTGCACAAGGAGAGAGGCCCGGGTGCGATATGCGCACATTCCCTGTCCCTCGCGCCCCGATCTTCCAGCCCGGTCCCTCCCGATGGTGCCGTCGACCTTTCGGCGGGTTGTCCTGCGGCAAGGAGGCTGAGGAGGCGGGCGGTCGCGCCGGTCGCAGGCCGCGCGCCCCAACCCGCATTTGCCGTGCGCCGGTCGTCTTCCTGCTGTAATTTGCCGGCAAACAGCCCCACAACGGGACAGGGACAGGACCCCCATGAACGATCTCGACGATATCTTTCAGCCCGACGCGCCGGGCGCGCGCGATCCGCTGGGGGTGCCGGCGCTGGTGCTGGCGCCCGCGGTGCTGCGGATGGTGATCACCGGAAAGGAGATCGAGACCGAGCTCGACGCCCTGGTGACGGCGGTCGGGGCGCTGCAGGGAACGGCCGGGTTCATGCACGGCTTCATCTACGAGATGGCGTCGGACCTCGCGCAGCGGGTTGCCGATGGCGGCACGCGTGGGCTCGCCGAGGCGGCGAAGGCGGGGCTGGACGAAGACGAAAAGGCGCTTGCCCTGCAGATCGCGCTGGCGGCGGTGTTTTCCTCGCCGCTGGGCGAAGACGGCGACATCGGCGTTCTGTCGGCGATTGCCGAGCGGATGGGGGTGCGGGAAAAGGACTTCGGTGCCGCCTATGACAGCGCGCGGCGGGCGGTGGCGCAGCCGTAGCTGCGGGGCGCCCCCGGGTCGGTGGCCCCGAGGCTCTGGACGGCCAGCCTTGCACAAATGAACCCGCTTCCAAAGTGCCGCCTTTTCCTGTAAGGCCCGTGCATCTGAGACGCAGCGCAGAGGACCCCGGCGCTCGAAAAGGATGAGAGGGGTCGGCGGCAATGGGGCCGCCACATGAATTGGGAGACCCGAGAGGGCTCGGGAGTGCTCCCTTACAGGATACGCACATGTTCAATACGACCAAGAAATCCATGCAGTGGGGCGAGGAAACGCTTACGCTGGAAACGGGCAAGGTTGCCCGTCAGGCCGACGGCTCGGTCATCGCCACGCTGGGCGAAACCACCGTCATGGCCAACGTGACCTTTGCCAAGGAACAAAAGCCCGGTCAGGACTTTTTCCCGCTCACGGTCCATTACAACGAGAAATACTACGCCGCCGGCAAGATCCCGGGCGGTTTCTTCAAGCGCGAGGCGCGCCCGACCGAGAAAGAGACGCTCACCTCGCGTCTGATCGACCGGCCGATCCGGCCGCTGTTCGTGCCGGGCTTCAAGAACGAAGTGCTGGTGATCTGCACCGTGCTGAGCCACGACCTGGTCAACGACCCCGACATCGTCGCGATGATCGCCGCTTCGGCCGCGCTGACGATCTCGGGCGCGCCCTTCATGGGCCCGATCGCGGGCTGCCGCGTGGGCTATGAGGACGGCGAATACGTGCTGAACCCGACCTGCGACGACATGCACATGCTGCGCGACAACCCCGACCAGCGCCTCGACCTCGTGGTCGCGGGCACCAAGGACGCGGTGATGATGGTGGAATCGGAAGCCTACGAGCTGTCCGAAGCCGAGATGCTGGGCGCGGTGACCTTCGCGCATGAGCAGATCCAGCCGGTGATCGATCTGATCATCTCGCTGGCCGAAGTCGCCGCGAAAGATCCGTTCGACTTCGCGCCGGCCGATTACTCGGCGCTCTATGACGCGGTCAAGGCCGCGGGCGAGGACAAGATCCGCGCCGCCTACAGCCATACCGACAAGCAGGAGCGCGTGGCCGCCGTGGCCGCCGCCAAGGCGGAGATCCTCGAGGGGCTCAGCGAAGAGCAGCTCGAAGACCCGGACCTGGGCACCGCGCTGAAAAAGCTCGAAAGCGCCGTGGTGCGCGGCGACGTGGTCAAGACCGGCAAGCGGATCGACGGCCGCGCCCTCGACCAGGTGCGCCCGATCCTGTCGGAAGTGGGCGTGCTGCCCCGGACCCACGGCTCGGCGCTGTTCACTCGCGGCGAGACCCAGGGCCTGGTCGTGACCACGCTCGGCACCGGCGACGACGAGCAGATGATCGACGCGCTGACCGGCACGTACAAGTC
>JAGRMP010000269.1 GCA_020441225.1 Maritimibacter sp.
GAGAAGAAGCGCAACGAGATCCTGCAGATGGCGATGCTGGAGCCGAAGATGTGCATCCTCGACGAGACCGACAGCGGCCTCGACGTCGATGCGATGAAGCTGGTCTCGGAGGGCGTGAACGCGCTGCGCGATGCGGGCCGGTCGTTCCTGGTCATCACCCATTACCAGCGCCTGCTCGACCACATCAAACCCGACGTGGTCCATATCATGGCCGACGGGCGGATCGTGAAAACCGGCGGGCCGGAGCTTGCGCTCGAGGTCGAGCACAACGGCTATGCCGATATTCTCGCGGAGATGGCGTGATGGCGGTGGCGAACCCGAAAACCGACGCGCTTCTGACCCGGATATCCGGCCTGGCGATGCCGGCGGGCGGGGCCTGGGCCAAGGCGGCGCGGGAAGAGGCGCTGTCGCGGCTTACCGATATGGGCCTGCCCGGACGGCGCGACGAATACTGGCTGTTCACCCGGCCCGACAGCCTGAACGCGCCGGATCCGGAGCCGGCCGAGGTATTCGACCACGGCGGCGAAGCGCCGGTCTACGGCGAGATCGACCGGCTCAAGGTGGTGTTCGTCGACGGCGTGTTTTCGCCCGAAGACAGCGACCCGCTGGAGCTGGCCGGGATCGAGATCGAACGGCTGTCCGACGCCACGGGGGCCGACATCCACTGGGCGGGGTCGCTCTACGGTGTGCTCGAAGCGCGCGGCCAGGACCCGGTGAAACGCCCCTTCGCCGCGCTCAACAGTGCCTTTGCCGATGACGGCGTGGTGATCCGGGCGACCGGCAAGGCGGCGAAACCCGTCAACCTGATCTACCGGCACAAGAGCGAGACATCCGACGTGCTCCTGCACCACGTGGTGAAGCTGGAACCGGGCGCCGATCTCACGCTTCTGGAGAACGGCCCGGCGGCGGCGCGGTTCAACAAGGTGCTGGAGGTCGAAGTCGGCGACGGTGCGACCTTCCACCATGTCCGCACCCAGGGCCGCGACCATGAACGCCAGGCGGTCACCCATGTCTTTGCCCGGCTCGGCGCGGAAGCCACGTTCAAGAGCTTCACGCTCACCGTGAACGGCAAACTCACCCGCAACGAATGCGTGGTGGAGATGACCGGCGACGACGCGGTGGCGCATATCGCGGGTGCGGCGATGGGGGACGCGCAGAGATGCGCGTTCCACCACGACGACACCGTCTTCGTCACCCATGACGCCGAGCGCTGCGAGAGCCGCCAGGTGTTCAAGAAGGTGTTGCGCAACGGCGCGGTGGGCGCCTTCCAGGGCAAGATCCTGGTCAAGCCCGGGGCGCAGAAGACCGACGGCTACCAGAAATCGCAAGCGCTGCTGCTCGACGAGGACGCGACCTTCCTGGCGAAACCCGAGCTCGAGATCTACGCCGACGACGTGGCCTGTTCGCATGGCTCGACATCGGGCGCGATCGACGAGGAGGCGCTGTTCTACCTGCGCTCGCGCGGTGTGCCGGAAGTGCTGGCGACCGATCTCTTGGTGCTCGCCTTCCTCGCCGATGCCATCGCCGAGATCGAGGCGCCCGAGATCGCCGAAGACATCACCAGCCGGCTCGACGCCTGGCTGCAGCGGCGGCGCGGCTAGGGGCCCGAATGTCGGTCCTGAGCGACATCGTTGAGGCCTACCGACGGCCGGCGCCGGTGTTTCGCCGCCGTCTCGGCGAGGTGCCACGCGAGGACCGGGCGCTGGCGGTGCTGATGGCCGCCTGCCTGATGGTCTTCGTCGCGCAATGGCCGCGGCTGCAGCGGGTCGCCTTTGAGACCGGCGAGGATTTCGAGCCGCTGGTAGGCGGCGCGCTTTTCGCCTGGCTCTTCGTGATGCCGCTCGTCGCCTATGCGCTCGGCACGGTGACTCACCTGATTGCCCGCGCGCTCGGCGGCCACGGCAGTCCCTACGCGGCGCGGTTCGCGCTGTTCTGGGCGCTCCTGGTCGCGAGCCCGCTGTGGTTGCTCTCGGGGTTGGTCGCGGGCTTCATCGGCCAGGGGCCGCAGCTCGCGCTGGTGGGCGCTGTTGCGCTTGGGGCCTTTCTGGTTCATTGGTCGCTCAATCTCTGGGCCGCTGAGCGCCCGTAAGCCATGAAAACCGTATCGCCATGACCAAAAACGACTGGGGCTACCTCTTCGGCATGGCCCTGCAAACGGTGCCGGAACCACGCAAGGTGGCGCGCGACATTTTCGCCTTCCCCGCGCCGCGGCGGGCGCTTTGGCATATCCTTGCACTGCTGCTTGTCGCGATGACCTTCATCGCGGTGCTCTCGTCGATCCTGTTCCCGGTCGATCCGGAAGAACTGGGCGCGCTGCTCGGCGACGAGGCGATGACACCTGCCTTTGTCAGCCCGATCGTGACCGGGCTCGCGCAGGCGACGACCGCGGTGCTCACGGTCTGGGCGATTTACGGGTTCGGTCGCGCCTTTGGCGGCACCGGGAGTTTCGACCAGGCGCTGCTGACGGTGATCTGGCTGCATTTCGTGCTCCTGATCCTGCAGCTCGGCATCCTGCTGCTGGGGCTGTTCGCCCCGGGACTGTCGCTGCTGCTCACGCTGTTGTCCTTCGTGATGACTTTCTGGCTTCTCAGCCATTTCGTCGCCGAAATGCACGGGTTCCGCTCGGCGGGATCGGTCTTCGCCGGGATCATGATGGTGCTCCTGGTGCTCGCCGTGGCGCTGTCGCTCCTGATGGCGCTCCTGGGCTTCGGCATGCCAGTGACCACAGCGGCGGGAGGCGCGTGATGTATGACGTAAACGAGATCCGGAAGGATTTTCCGATCCTGTCGCGCGAGATCCATGGCCATCCGCTGGTCTATCTCGACAACGGCGCCAGCGCGCAGAAGCCGCGGGTGGTGATCGACGCGGTGGCGGATTTCTACGCCCACGAGTATTCCAACGTGCACCGGGGCCTGCATACGCTGTCGAACCTCGCGACCGAACGCTACGAAGCCGCGCGCGAAACGGTCCGGCGGTTCCTGAATGCAGGCAGCCAGGACGAGATCATCTTCAACTCCGGCACCACCGAGGCGATCAACATGGTCGCTTACGCCTGGGCCGCGCCGCGGATGGAGCCGGGCGACGAAATCGTGCTGACCGTCGCCGAACACCACGCCAATATCGTGCCCTGGCACTTCCTGCGCGAACGCCAGGGGGTGAAGCTCGTCTGGGTCGAGATCGAACCCGACGGGTCGATCGACCCCGAGCGCGTGCTGGCGGCGATCACGCCGCGCACCAGGCTGGTGGCGGTCACCCATTGTTCGAACGTGCTGGGCACCATGGTCGACGTGAAGCGGATTGCCGAGGGCGCGCATGCGAAGGGCGTGCCGGTGCTTGCCGACGGTTCGCAGGGTGTGGTGCACGGACCGGTCGACGTGGCCGCGCTGGGCGTGGATTTCTACCCCATCACCGGCCACAAGCTCTACGGGCCGTCCGGTTCGGGAGCGATCTACGTCAAGAAGGAACGCCAGGCGGAGATGCGCCCCTTTCTCGGCGGCGGCGACATGATCGAGGAGGTGACCCGCGACAGCGTCACCTATGCCGCGCCGCCGCTCAAGTTCGAGGCGGGCACGCCGGGGATCGCCCAGACCATCGGCATGGCGGTGGCGCTCGAATACCTGATGGACCTCGGGATGGAGAACATCGCCGCCCACGAGGCGCGGCTGCTCAGCTACGCCCGCGAACGGTTCAAGGCGCTGAACTGGCTCAACGTCCAGGGCGACGCGCCGGGCAAGGCGGCGATCTTCTCGATGACGATCGAGGGCGGGGGCCATGCGCATGACATCTCGACCATCCTCGACCAGAAGGGCATCGCCGTGCGCGCGGGCCACCATTGCGCCCATCCGCTGATGCAGGCGCTGGGATTGACCGCAACGGCACGCGCGAGCTTCGGGCTCTACAACACCGTGGAAGAGGTCGACAGGCTCGCCGACGGGCTGGAACTCTGCCACCGATTGCTGGGTTAGGGGCCGGGCAGGTCGAGTTCGTACGGGTTCTTTGCCGTTTTCCGTCCGGAAAGCGCGGTCCCGTTCACCCGTCCGGTGAAATCAGCCCCAAGCCGCGCAGGTAGATGCCGATCCCGCTTTCCAGCAGATCCTCGGGCGGGAAGGGCGATTTGGTGCCCGGCGCGCCGCGGCCGAACAGCTCGACCACCCCGTGGGCGAGTGCCCAGATATGGGCCGAGACCATCCGCGAAGGTGGGCGTTTCTCCGGCGGCAGCACCGCCATCACCGCGCCTGCCGCCTTTTCCAGCGTCCCGAGCCCGCGATTGGCCACCATCGCGAGTTGGGGATCGCGGTTGATCGAGATGCCGCTTTCGAACATCGCGACGTAATGCCCCGGGAACCTGCGGGCAAAGGCGAGATAGGCCCGCCCCGTCGCCTCCAACGCGGCGAGCGCCGAGGGCTGGCCCTTGTCATAGGCGTGTTCCATGAGATCGGCGAAGACCTCGAAGCCCTGCCGCGCCGCCTCGGCGATCAGGTCCTCGCGGCCGGCGAAGTGCCGGTAGACCGCGGCCGGGGTCACGCCTGCCGCCTTGGCCGCCTCGGTGAGGGTGAAGCCCGTCGGCCCCTTTTCCTCGATCAGCACGATGGCCGCGTCGACCAGGGCCTGGCGCAGGTTGCCGTGATGGTATCCGCGTTTCTTGGTCATTGCGGTCAGTCGGCCCAGATCTCGGGGCCGCCGGCGATCTTGGGGTCGGGCGTCCGGGCGATGTCGGGGTCCTTGCCGGCGTAGTCGATCTGCGACAGGACCGTTTCGATCGCCGCGATCCGGGCGCGGTACTTGTCGTCGGAGCGCACCACGGTCCAGGGGGTCTGCGGCCTGTGGGTGAACTGGAAGGTCTCGCGGATCGCGCTGGTATAGGCGTCCCAGCGGTTCAGCCCCTCGACGTCGATCCAGCTCAGTTTCCACTGTTTGAGCGGGTCCTTTTCGCGGGCGAGGAAGCGGCGCAATTGTTCGGGCTGCGAGACGTTGAGCCAGATCTTGAAGAAATGGATGCCCTCGTCGGCGAGCATGTCCTCGAACTCGGGGAGCTGGCGGAAAAAGGCCGCGCGCTGGGCGTCGGTGCAGAAGTCGAACACCTTCTCGACCACGCCGCGGTTGTACCAGCTCCGGTCGAACAGGACGATCTCGCCGGCCGTCGGCAGGTGTTCGATGTAGCGCTGGAAATACCACTCGCCCGCCTCGCGGTCATTGGGCTTCGACAGCGCCACCACCCGCGCCACCCGCGGGTTCAGGTTCTCGCGGAAGCGCTTGATGGTCCCGCCTTTCCCGGCGGCGTCGCGGCCTTCGAACACGACGACGACCCGCTTGCCGGTGTCGCGCACGTCGGCCTGGAGTTTCACCAGTTCGAGCTGCAGCGCGTCGAGCCTGTCCTCGTAGGTGTCCTTGTCCATC
>JAGRMP010000270.1:0-429 GCA_020441225.1 Maritimibacter sp.
GCCGGATCATCTCGCCGGTCTTCACGACGCCCGCGTTCGCTATCTGGTTCAGCTCATGTGGGGATTTTCCGGTGACGAGACGCGAGGCAGCACCCGTGCCGTACTCGCGCGTGTTCACGAAGCCCTGACGTGCGAGGCCGGTGAGACCCACGGCATTGGAGGCAATGCCGACGACACCGGTGAGATTGGAGGCGATGTAGGGGACCGAGGCCATGATCCCGGCGCTGAGGATCAGGATCACGAGGAAGGGCAGGATGAGGCTGACGGTCTCGACATCGTTTGGATCGGCGGAGGCGTCCCCGATGGCCTCGGCGATCGCCACGATGATGCCCGCGGCCCCGGCGGCCGCGACGGGCATGAGCGCATAGCCGATGGTGGCGCGGGTCCAGGCCTCGAAAAGCGACTGGGTCGGCTTGAAGAGCGAGGTCA
>JAGRMP010000270.1:460-2973 GCA_020441225.1 Maritimibacter sp.
CGAAGACGATGCGGGCGAAGGCGATAATCCCGGCGGTGACGGCGGCGAAAACGGCGGAAAGGACGAAGAAGATCGCTCCCAGAACTGCGCCGAAGACCCAGCCCGCGCGGTCGCCGATCGTATCGCCATAGGCGGTGATGCGGGCGACCATGTTGTCGAGGCTCTCATAGACCCCGGCCTCGTCGCCCGAGCCGGTAAGCGCCAGGATCGAGGCGCCGACGGAGTCGGGCACCCGCGTGACGATGTCATAGATGACGCTGAAATTGTCCCAGCTCTGCGCGAATAAGCCCACCAGTGCCACCTTCATCCCGAAGGCAAACCCGGTGCCGAAGGGAAGGGGGCGGAGTTGCATCACCGCGTTGATCCCGAGGAGCACGACAAGGAGCGCGGCCCCGGCGGAGATCACGTCGCCGACAGCACCTGCCGAGGAGACAAAGCCGTCCTGCGCCACGGTGTTCACTGCGGCGTCGACCTGGCTCAGGATGTCGCGAATAACGCCCATCTATTCCGCACAGGCCTCCACAACTTGCGCCTCGAGCGCGTCGGCTTTGGCGTAAAGGTCCAGCACCTTGAACGGCAAGCGCGGGTTGTCCGAAGTCTGGAACCGGGGCAGGGCGGTGAGCGCCTGATCCCAGGTGAAGTCGCCCAACAGGCAAGTGCAGGTTTCCGAAGCGAGCGCTTCTTCAGCGATCAGGATGCGCAGGATTGCGCGGTAGCCGTTGCGGAGATAGGCGGTCTCGGCCAGATCGGCAGGCGGTTTCAGGACACGGCATGCGTCGGCCTCGTCCGTCGCGATGGCCATCGAGTTGAAGGGCGTGTCGCCGGAAGGTTTCGTGCTCGGGGTCTGGGCCAGCGCGGCACTGGGCAGGGCGGCCACGACAAGCACGGCGAGACCAAGAGACCGAATTGGCGCCAAGTTGTGGGTCATGAACTTCCTCATGGATCCACCGCCATCGAGCGGAACTTGCGCTCATCCGCGAGGGTCGCGGCATCGACGACGCCAAGCTGGCCGGCGCTGACGCCTTGCGCCGCTTCCAGCCGCCAGATCTGGGTCAGGATGATGCCAAGCTCGGCGGTGACGCGGGTGTTGAGATCGACGGCCGCCTTCAGCCCGTCTTGATCGTCGATGAGCCCGACCATGGTTTCGAGCCGTTCGAGGCTCTGTCCGGCTTCCTCGTGGCTTTCCTGCGCGGCGACCGACAGCATGGCGCTGGCCCCGGCCGAGGTGGCGATGCGGTTGTCGGCGGGCTCATCGGAGCCCGAGAGCGTGCTCAGACGTTCCGACGTGAAGCCGCTGCCCGAAAGCACCCGCTCGACCGAGGCCGAAAGCTCGGCGCCGGGATTGAAGCCGCTCAAAAAATCGCCGCTCGCCAAGGATTGCGCTGTATTGAGGGGCGCGACCAACTTGCCGCGCAGCGCGCGGAATTCTTCGACCGTGGCAAAGAGTTCGCCGAGCCCGCTGCCCTCGATGAGCGAGGTCAGTTGCGCCTCGAGGTTCGTCAATTGCGACAGCTGGGTCTCAAGCTCCAGCCGCATGGTGGCGAGTTGCTGCATCTGGACGTTCAGGTCCTCCGCCATGTGCTCGAGTTGCGCGACAAGCTGGCCAAGCTGCGAACCATCAAAAGTCGGAACGCCTTGAGCCGAGGCCGGTTCAGAGAGCCCGAGCGCGACGACCGCGCTAGTCACCAGAAAAAATCGTCTCATTCGGGAACTCCCATCTGCATGAAGTCGCGCTCGGCCAGCCGATCGGCGACGAGGTGCTGCGCGTAGGCCGCCTCGCGCTGCTGGTTGGCGGCCATCAGCCGGACGCGGAGGTTGAGGATGCGGCCAATCTCGGCCTTGGCGTAAGTGTTGAGCTCCCAGGCCGCCTTGGCATTGGGCTGAGCATCGATCTGGAGGATGATCGCGCGCAGACGATTGATGACCTGTTCGGTCGTGGCCGAGCTGTCGGCGGCGTAATAGACACCCGCCTCGGAGATGCTGGCATATTCGGCGAGCGCAAAGTCCGAGGGTGAGAGCGTGCCAAGCGCATCGGCGCCGCCCACAACGGCGAGGTATTCGTTGTAGAACTTCGAGATGTTGCGCACGTAGCCTTGGGTCTCGGCAAAGGGCGGCACGCCGCCATATTCGATGACCCGGCCTGGGCCAGCGTTATAGGCCGCAAGCGCGTGCGGGATATTGCCGAAGCGGTTCAGTTGCGTGGTGATGTAACGCGCGCCGCCGCGGAGGTTGTCTTTCACGTCATAGCGGTCGACGCCGAGATCGGAGGCGGTGCCGGGCATGAGCTGAGTCAGGCCATAGGCGCCGACCGGGCTTTCGGCGGCGACGTTGAAGCGGCTCTCCTGCTTGATCAGGGCCTGGAAGAGGCAGCGCCACTGGGTGGCCGAGAGACCGGCGCGGGCCACACCGGGGGCGCCTGCGAACTCGCCCGCGACCTCGACGATCATCATCTCGACGGTCTCGCGACCCTCGCCGAAGAGGCGGCTGTTCATCGGGCTTGGATCGGTATTGGG
>JAGRMP010000271.1:0-2989 GCA_020441225.1 Maritimibacter sp.
ACCCACACGCCGCTCCTCGTCTTCACCACCGACGGCATGGCCTACAAGCTCAAGACCTGGCGGCTGCCGTCGGGCGGGCGCACCGCCAAGGGCAAGGCGCTGGTCAACATCCTGCCGATCCCGACCGGCGTGGGCATCGCCGCGATCCTGCCGATCGACCGCGACGAGCGCGACTGGAACGATCTCCAGATCGTCTTCGCCACCTCCAAGGGCTCGGTGCGCCGCAACCGGCTGTCGGATTTCACCAACGTCATGCGCAACGGCAAGATCGCGATGAAGTTCGAGGGCGAGGACGAAGGCACCCGGCTCATCAACGCCCGGATCTGCGACGAAGACGACGACGTGATGCTGGTCACCAACAAGGGCCGTGCGATCCGCTTCCCGGTGCCGGACGTGCGGGTGTTCAACTCGCGCAACTCCACCGGCGTGCGCGGGATCCGACTGCTCGGCAAGGATGACGAAGTGGTCTCGATGTCAGTGATCCGGCATTTCGACGCCAGTTCCGAAGAGCGGACCGCCTATCTCAAGATGCGCCGCCAGATGGCCGGGGCCGACGAGATCGACGGCACCGACGACGACGAGGAACCGCAACTCGAGGGCGCGATCACGCCCGAGCGCTTCGAAGAGATGCAGGGCGCCGAAGAGCTGATCCTGACCATCACCGAGAAGGGCCTCGGCAAGCTCTCGTCGAGCCACGATTATCCCGTGCGCGGGCGCGGCGGCCAGGGCGTCACCGCCTTTGCCAAATCGATGCCGGGCGGCGATCTGGTCGCCTGTTTCCCGGTCGGGGCAAGCGACCAGGTGATGCTCGCCACTTCGACCGGCCAGTCGATCCGCTGCCCGGTGGACGGCATCTCCTTCCGCTCGCGCGGCGCCGGCGGGGTCAAGGTGTTCAACACCGCCAAGGGCGAACACGTGGTCTCGGTGGCCTGGATCGCCGAACGCGACGAGGACGACGGGAGCGAAGACGAGGCGCCTTCGGCAGAGGAATAGGGCCGGCACGACCGACGATTTCTGGTACACGGCGATTGTCGGGATCCTTGCGGTCTTCCTGCTCGTGTCGGTGATCGAGACATGGCGGGCGCGGCGCCTGCCCCGCAACAACAGCCGCGTTGCGGACCAGAATGCGGAAATGCTCGAGCTGCAGCGCGAGGTCGTCGCGCTGCAGAAACGCCAGGCAGAAGCGCTGGAACGGATCGCAGCAAAGCTCGACCGGCAGGACTGACGGGCCCGCGCGGCGGTCGGACCGCTTGCGGTTGTTGGTGGGAAGATACGCGCAACCTATCCGCTTCTTCCTGTGACTCAAGCGCCACAGGCTCATGGTGTGCCCGATCCAGCCGCTAGGCGAAAATGCCAGATTCCCGTAGCCTGCTTGCATAAAAAGAACATGAGGCAGGCAATGAAACATATCCTTTACGGCTCGACACTTGTGCTTGCCTGCGCCCATCCGGCGCTGGCGCTTGATTTCGAATTCCGCGGCGCCGAGATCATCGGCACCGGGTACTACAATCAGCCCGAAGCCTTTCCCGGCCCGATCCCGCCCTTCCCGCCCACCGCCGACGAGACCTTCCTCACCATGAGCCTCGGCGGCTCGGTCGAGTTCGCGCTCGGCGGCGGCTTCTTCGTGCAGGGGGACGCGGTCTTTCAAGCCTATGACATGGGCTGGGACAATTACAAACTCGGCTCGATCGGCAAGCACCTCGGCTACGAGATCGGCGGCGGCACCAATGTCGGTGTGTTCAGCTACGCCGAGCTGTGGGACCAGCCGGACGAGGGCGACATGAGCCTCGGGCTCGAGATCGCCGGCGAGAGCGGCGCGTTTTTCTATGACGGCTTCGGTGCTTATCTGTTCGATCCCCTCAACGGGACCGGCTGGGAGCAATACCATGTCGAGGCGACCGGCGGCTATGCCTTCAACAACGGCCTCGCGGTCGAGCTTGGCCTGCACTACACCGAGGGCGACATGCGTTTCGGGCTCGACGGCAACGCTTTCCAGGCGCTCGCGGGCGTGAGCTACGAACTCGCCCCCGATTTCAAGGTCGAAGCCGGCTACGTCTACACCGATTTCGAAACGACGATGTGGGATTCCTGGCAATCGCATGGGATCAAGCTGGCGCTGACCAAGGAGATCGGCGGCGGCACGACCTTCGCGCAACGCAATTACCTCAACCTCCACAACGGGTACTGAGAGACCCGGACGAGCGAGGGACAGGGGGCGCGCGGGGGACATCCGCGCGCCCTTTCCTTTTGCCCCTTTCCATCGCGGCGGTGGGCGCTTACATCCCCGTCCCATGACTGAAACGCTCCATATCGTCGGCGGCGGCATGGCCGGCTCGGAAGCCGCCTGGGCCGCGGCCAAGGCCGGGCTCGACGTGGTGATCCACGAAATGCGGCCCAGGGTCGGCACCTTCGCCCACCAGACCGGCAAGCTCGCCGAAATGGTCTGCTCCAATTCCTTCCGCTCGGACGACAGCGAACAGAACGCGGTCGGGCTCCTGCATTGGGAGATGCGCGCGGCCGGGTCGCTCACGATGGAGGCCGCCGACCACCACCGCCTGCCCGCCGGTGGGGCGCTTGCGGTCGACCGCGAACCCTTCTCGGATTACGTCACCCAACGGCTGCGGGCGCTGGCGAACGTGACCGTGGTCGAGGAAGAGATCGCCGGGCTCCCCGGGGACGGCCACTGGATCTTCGCCACCGGCCCGCTGACCTCACCGGCGCTCGGTGCGGCACTGCAGGCCGAGACCGGCGCCGACCGGCTCGCNCGACGCCATCGCCCCCATCGTCCATGCCGACAGCATCGACAGGACCGTGGTCTGGGCCCAGTCGCGCTACGACAAGGGCGAGACCGAGGACGAGCGCAAGGCCTATCTCAACTGCCCGATGACCAAGCCGCAATACGAGGCCTTCATCGACGCGTTGCTGGCGGCCGACAAAACCGAATTTCACGAGGGCGAGACGGCAAGCTATTTCGACGGCTGCCTGCCGA
>JAGRMP010000271.1:3030-3351 GCA_020441225.1 Maritimibacter sp.
GCCACGGGCCGATGAAACCGGTGGGTCTCACCAACGCCCACAGGCCGGGCGAAAAGGCCTATGCGGTCGTCCAGCTCCGGCGCGACAACGCGCTCGGCACGCTCTACAACATCGTCGGTTTCCAGACCAAGATGAAATACGGGGCGCAAACGGAGGTCTTCCGCATGATCCCGGGGCTGGAACAGGCGAGCTTCGCCCGGCTCGGCGGCATCCACCGCAACACCTTCATGAATTCGCCCACCCTGCTCGACGGCGAAATGCGGCTGAAATCGCGGCCCCATATCCGCTTCGCCGGACAGGTGACCGGGGTCGAGGGCTATG
>JAGRMP010000019.1 GCA_020441225.1 Maritimibacter sp.
GGTTTGCCGGGCGACACCGCTCACCCGGTCCGGAGACAACGCCCGCTCGAGCGGGCCTTGGTCGGACGCCAGTTCGTCCAGGAGTTTCGGCGAGATGGTGAGGTTGTCGCACCCCGCGAGCGCCTTGATCTGACCGGCGTTGCGGAACGAGGCGCCCATGACGATGGTGCCGATCCCGTTCGACTTGTAGTAGTCGTAGATCCGGCGAACCGACAGAACGCCCGGGTCCTCGTCCGGCGCGCAACTGTAGCGACCTTCGGCATTCTTGAACCAGTCGGTAATCCGTCCGACGAAGGGCGAGATCAAGTGGGCGCTGGCCTCGGCAGCGGCGACGGCCTGGGACATCGAGAAGAGCAGCGTCAGGTTGCAGTCGATCCCCTCACCTTGGAGGATTTCCGCAGCGCGGATGCCCTCCCAGGTTGACGCAAGCTTGATCAGTATTCGGTCTCTGTCGATACCCCGCTCTGCGTAGTCGGCAATGATCGCCCGGGCGCGCGACACCGACGCGTCGGTGTCGAAGGACAGGCAGGCATCGACCTCGGTCGACACCCGACCCGGCACCAGTCGGGTGAGCTCTGCCCCAAGCGCGACGGTCAGCCCTCTGTGTTCAGATGAGAGTCGGCCTCTCAGGCGAAAGGAAACCGAGCCACACCACAGAGCTCGGCTGCTCTCGCCTACGCCCGGGATACCAGGTCGGTGTTTTTCGGCGCTCAAGGCCTGAGGAGAGAGAGGGGAAGCCGATCGACGCGACCGTCAGACCAGACCGAGGGGCTCCATCATCCGTTCGTAGCTCTTCTGCCGGTGGCACAGGACTTTGTATTCTTCGTCCGTCATCTGATTGTGCATTTCGTGACGGGAGGCGCGGCACCAGACGTCGTCAAGAGTGCGCACGCGGGACAGCTCTTCAGAGAGCGCTTTGGCTGCGGCTTCATTCGCCTTCGCGAATTTGCCCCTGGCCTCAATGTGAGCATGAGCCGACTCGGATTTCCTCAGGTCGCGCTCCGCACGGACGAGGCCCTTCAGCAACTCTTCTGCCGCATAGACTGCGGGCGTGCGGCCAGGAGAGAAGAACGAAGTGTATCTGTTGCTCGCCACGAAGTCGTCGAGAGTCTCTACGGGAACCTTCACCAGCTCCCGGGGTCCGTCCGCGTATCGCGCTTCGACCTCGCGATCGACGAGGTATCTGACAAGCGAGGGAACGATCGAGTTCGCCGCATCGCGCATACACCCGACGACCTGCACCGCCGCAAAGAAGTGCGAAGCTTCAGTCTCCTGCTCCAGAAAGTGATCTTGGTCGAACTTGGATGGGTCAACCAGTCGGGCTTCAAGCGAACGGATCGAGCGGTTCCTCGAACGACTGACGGTAACCCTCACCGGGGCCACACGACCATGGTCATCGCGCCAGGTTGCGGCGCGAAGATCCCCGAGGGTCGCGGCGTCGAAATGATCGAAAATCGGGGCGACACACTTGCGAAGCAGATTCGGAAGCTTGTCCGGGAATTGGAGCGGGGTTACGAGCATTGGCGTGATTTCCTTGAATGGAGTTTTCGATTTCGGAGAGGTGGTTCCGTTTCCCGCGAGAGAAAAATCACTCGTCGAGTCCCAAGAACTTGCGGTCAGCGGGTCGGGTGACGTAGCGGTGCAAGCCCTTCAGCAGCGCCTCGCACTTATCGCTTTCGAGAGTCTTCAGGTGACGCCCAAGTGCAGCCCCGTAGATAATCTTGCGGCGTGTTTCATCCCTTCGCGCCTGCGCGGCTGCCTGTGCTTTCAAAGCCTTGAGGCGTGCCTCAAGTTGCTGGATTCTCGTTTCGTCGCTGGGCATTTCTCGTCTCCAGTTTAGTGGTCTGGGATAGACGTAGGCCGGAGAATCCGCGTCCAAAGCGGAATCGTGATTTTCTGCCGCGGGGCGCGCGTGGCGCGCCGCCTCCGCAACGAAACCCGCTGTGCGGGTCGTGTGAGGGCGCGGTTACGCAAACTGGGGTTTGCCGCGCTCTTGCAGAGGGCGTGAGGAGCGAAAGATCTGGCGGGGCCCGATCTCCCGTTCATGAAGCACAAAGCCGTCCATTTCGCCGTCACGGTAAAGCACCGAGGCAACACCAGTTCGCTCGTTGGCGCCGCGGCCTACCGGGCCGGCGCTTCGCTGTTCGACGAGCAGACCGGCCTGCGCAAGTCCTACCGCTCCAAGCGCGACGTAGTCAGCGTCGAGATGATCCGCGCGGCCCCCGACATTGAAGCATTCTGGAACATGGCCCAGAAGGCGGAGACGCGCATCAACTCACGTCTTGCACGCGAGATAAAAATTGCGCTGCCCCACGAGCTACCGCTCGAGACCCAACGCCGACTGGTTCGAGGGTATTGCCTTTGGCTCCATGACGCGTTCGGCATGTCGTCCATGGCCGCGATCCACCATCCGTTCGCCGACGGCGTCGACCGGGAGATCCTCGCGGATCTCGTTCCGAATACGGAAGGGCACTCAACGCGCAAGCCCTCGAGAAACGACGATCGCGGGAACCCTCTCAACACGCACGTCCATATCCTCTGTCCGACCCGGGAATGGCTCCCTGACGAAGGTCGGTTCGGAAGGAAACTCCGCATCCTCGACGACGTGAAAACCGGGCCCGAGGCGATTCAGCGGATGAGAGCCGAATGGCAAAAACGGGTGAACGCTGAGCTCGAAAAGGCTGGGATCAAGGAGCGCGTAGATCTTCGCAGCTACCAACAGATGGCCGCCGACGGTGATGCTCCCGAGGGCCTGGTCGCGCAGCCGAAACTGGGTGCAAAGAACACCGCGCGGAGCCGGCGGCGGAAGCAGGAGACCGGCACAGATGACACCTACATGGGAGCGCGGCGTGCCAAGATTCGAAAGCGAAATGACGCGCTGTGGGTCACCTGGCTGGAGTTGCGTGCACTGGAGCGCGAGCGGGCCCGACAGCGCGAGTCCGCCGAGATCGCGGAAAGGCTGGAGAAGGAACGCGCGGAAGAAGCGCAACAGGCGGACCTGGCAATCAAGAATGCAGCCGACGAACGCGCGAGGCACGATGCGATTGTCGATGCCCCGCATCTGGACACGTTGAATCCGTGGGCACAGGCCATCGCGTGGGCGGAAAACCCGACGGAGGCGTGTGACGACGATGAGTTCGAAAGAGTGCTCGATCCGGAGACGGATTCAGCGGTCTCAGAAACCGAGCACGTCGAGATACCGTGGCGCATGGTGAAGCGTGCGCCACGAATTCGAGAGCGCATGCGCGGAGATTGAAACGATGCGCCCCGCCGCCGTTTCGACGCCCGTGATGCAAGTGATCGAGTGGAGTGGTTTCACACCGGGAACACCTGCTGCACGGCCCTTTGCAGGACATCGACCGGCTGCCACCCACGCCCTTCGCCATTTTCGAACCCGGGCATCATGAACACTGACATACCGGCCGCAGTCGCGGCCTCGAGGCCGGAAAGGCTGTCCTCCACCACAGCGACGTCCCGCGGCGCGACCGACAGGCGCTCGGCCGCGAGCAGGTAGGGATCCGGCGCGGGCTTGCCCTTCTCTACGTCGTCGCGCGAGATCGTCAGGACTTCGTCCGGCGAGAGCCCGAGCCGTTCCACGTTCGCCCGAACGATCGGTCTTGGCCCATTCGAGACGATCGCCTGGGTCACCCCCATCACGGCCACCTTCTGCCAGAGGTCGTGTGCGAGAGGCATTGGCTCGACCTCGCCGATCCGCGCGAGGAAGGCCGCGAAACGGCTCTCGGTCCAGCGCGCCAGCGACGCATCGAGCCCGTAGCGTTCGACCATGACGCGATGGATCGCCTCCTCGCTCATGCCGATCAGCCGGTCGTGGAAGTCTTCCGGCAGTGAAATCCCGAACGCCACGGCGGCATCCAGAAAGGAGCGCCGATGCACCGGCTCGCTGTCGACCAGCGTTCCGTCCAAATCCCACAGGGTCGCGGCATAGGGAAAGTGCCTGCTGCCACGGTCCGGGAGTGCGCCGGTCGACACGTCCGGTTGCATCATCGGCTCCGAACCGCGGCTTCCCGCGCCAGCGCCTGGAACCGCTCGAAAAGCCCGAAGCGCCCATCGTGCCAGGCGCGCAGCGCCCCGGTTTCCGGCTCGTAACGCCGGGACCACGACGACATGCCGTCCATCGCGGCCGCCATGTCCGGGTAGGCCCCAGCGGCGACGGCCCCGAGGATGGCCGAGCCAAGCAGCACGGGTTCCTCGGAGGTCGGTGCGACGAGCGGCACACCGGTGGCGTCAGCGAGGATCTGGCGCACCAGGTCGCTGCGCCCGGCGCCGCCGCTGACCACGACGGTTTCGATCCGGGCCCCCTGCCCGGCCTGCGCCTCGATGATCTGGCGAAGACCATAGCCAAGACCGCAGAGGCCGGCGAGGTAGAGGTCGACGAGGTTGTCCTCGTCGTGCTCCATCCCCAACCCCGCGATGACCGCACGGGTCTGCGGGTCGGCATGCGGGGCGCGGTTGCCGAGGAACTCGGGCACCACGTGCAAGCCGTCGGCCCGCCGGGCGACATCGCCGGAGGCACCCGACGCAGCGGTTGCCTGCTCCGCGAGGTATTGCGGCAGGGATTTCCCGGCCGCCGCCGCATGCTCCGTTGCAGCCGCCGCGGCCGGGTGGAAGGCGAGCAGGGCTTCGATCGCGGCGCCGGCGGCAGACTGGCCGCCCTCCAGCAGCCATTGGCCGGGCACCATAGCCGAGTAGTATGGTCCCCAGACCCCGGGCACGAAAACCGGGTCGCCGGTGGTCGTCATCGTGCAGGACGAGGTGCCGAACACGTAGCCGAGGCTTGCCTGAGGTCCGCCAAGCCCCTGGGCGCCGACGGTGCCGATGCCGCCGGCATGGGCGTCGATCAGCCCGGCGCCCACGGTGGTGCCGGCGACGAGACCGAGATCTGCCGCCGCTGCCTCCGTCAGCCCGTTGCCGAGCGGTGTGCCAGGGTCGACGACCTCGGTTCCGATCCGGCCGAACCTTTCATCGGCCAATTCCTCGAGCCCCATGTCGCGGAAGTAGCTCTCGTCCCAGCTCGCCTCATGGCCCATGTAGGTCCACTTGCAGGTCACGGTGCAAATCGACCGCGCTTCGCTGCCGGTGGCCCTCCAGGTCAGGAAGTCAGTGAGATCGAAGAAGCGCCAGGCCGCGTTGAAGACCTCTGGGCGGTTCTCCTTCAGCCACAGGAGCTTGGGTGTCTCCATCTCCGGTGAGATCCGGCCGCCGACATAGTCGAGCACACGGTGGCCGCGCGCATTGATCCGTTCGGCCTGCTCGACCGCGCGGTGGTCCATCCAGACGATGATGTTGCGCTCGAAATCCTCGCTCGGACCCACCGGCAGCGCGGCGCCGTCCGGCCCCAGCACCACGAGCGAGCAGGTCGCGTCGAACCCGACCCCGGCAACCTCGGCGGGGTCGATCCCGGCCGCCGACACCGCGCCGCGACAGGCGGCCGAGACCGCCTGCCAGATCTCGTTCGACGATTGCTCGACGATCGAGCCGGGCTCGTGGAACACGGTGATGTCGCGTTTGTAGGTGCCGACGAGTGTGCCCGCTTCGTCGAACACACCGGCGCGTGCACTCCCGGTCCCGACGTCGATACCGATGAAATAGCGTGTCATGTCTTTCCCTCCACTGATGCCTTCCCGGTGGCCTCACATGTCGAGGCCATGCGGCAGAATCGTAATGTCGCGGATAACGACACCACGCGGGCGGGTGAGCATGAACATCACGCAGTCGGCGACCTCCTTGGCCTCCATCAGCGATTTGGCCGCGAGCGCCTCTTCCATCTTGGCTTTCGGCCAGTCATCCAGCAGGGCCGTGATAACGGGCCCGGGTAGCACCGCCCCCATCCGAACGCCATGTTCGATAAGCTGGCGGCGGGTGGAATGAACGAAGGCCTGCACGGCGAATTTCGAGGCGGTGTAGATCGGCTCCCAGATCACCGGGATCACCCCGGCGACCGAGGAGGTGAAAATGATGTCACCGGTCTTGCGCTCGACCATATGCGGCAGCACCGCATGGACCGAGCGGAAGGCTGCATTGGTGTTGAGGTTGAGAACGCGGTCCCAGACGTCCGGGTCGCCTTCGATCACCGCACCGCCGACATAGGCGCCGGCATTGGCATGAAAGATGTCGAGAGCACCGGTCACCTCGAGGATCTTCGGGAGCATTCCCGAGACGGCTGATCCGTCGAGCAGATCCACCACGAGGGGATGCGCCTTCGCCCCGAGGTCCTCGCAGGCCGCCTTCAAAGCGTCGCCATCACGGTCGATGAGCACCACGTCGGCACCCGCTTCCGCCATCGCACGCGCACAGGCCAGTCCGATGCCCGAAGCTGCTCCAGTGATCGCCGCCGTCTTGCCGGTAAGTGCTTCACTCATTCTGTCGATCCTTCTTGTTTCGGCCGTCTGTCACTGCTTGGCGGTCGTGATTTCATCAGTTGGAATTGATCCTCTGGTCGGCCGCGTCGAAGACGTGGCAAAGTTCGGGCGGCAGTGTCAGGTAGACGGTCTCGCCATTGTGGAAGTCGCGCTCGCCGACGGCGCGCACGGTGACCATGCCGATCCCGTCCACGTCGATGTAGAGGAATGCATCGCTGCCGAGTTGCTCCTCGACGAGGATGGTGCCCTTCAGATCGCCCCCTTCGTGGGAATAGGCGATGTGCTCGGGCCGGATCCCGAGGGTCAGCCGGGCGCTCACGCGGTCGGCGGGCAGGTTCGGCACCTGGATCGCCGGTCCGTTCGTGATCTGAACCTGGCCATCCGGACCCGGCGTGGCGTCGAAGAAGTTCATCTTCGGAGAGCCGATGAACCCGGCGACGAACTTGTTGACCGGCCGATCATAGAGCTCGATCGGGGTCGCGAACTGTTGCACGTCGCCGCCTTCCAGCACCACGATCCGGTCGGCCATGGTCATCGCCTCGACCTGGTCATGGGTGACGTAGACCATCGTGGTGGCGAGCTTCTCGTGCAGACGGATCAGTTCGATCCGCATCTGCACCCGCAGGGCCGCATCGAGGTTGGAGAGCGGTTCGTCGAACAGGAAGGCCGCCGGTTCACGCACGATCGCACGTCCAATCGCAACCCGCTGCTGCTGACCACCGGAGAGCTCGCGCGGCCGGCGGTCGAGCAACGAGTCGAGCCCGAGGACGCGCGAGGCCTCGGCCACCTTCGCCGCGATCTCGTCTTTCGGCAGCCCGGCGATGCGCAGGCCGAAACCGATGTTGTCGCGCACCGAGATGTGCGGGAACAGCGCATAGGATTGGAACACCATGGCAAGCCCGCGCGACGACGGCTTGGCCCGCGTGACGTCTGTGCCGTCGATCAGCACTTGGCCGGAGGTCACCTCTTCGAGCCCGGTTATCATTCGAAGAAGCGTGGACTTTCCGCAGCCCGAGGGGCCGACGAAGACGACGAATTCGCCGTCCCTGATCTCGAGGTCGATGTCGCGCAGGACCGAGACGTTGCCGAACTTCTTTTCGACGTCCCTGAGAACGATCTCACCCATCTTGAAGGACTCCCTTGGGTTGCCTGGCGGCAGACAGCGCATCGGTCCTGGCGCCCGATTTCACGTGCGCGAGCGTGAAGTCCCGAGCGTGGCGGATCAGGTCCTCCCCATCGCTCCAGAGGTTGCGCCAGATCCCAAGCACGTTCGACAGCGTGGGGTCGACGACCTCCGACGAGAACGACTCGAAGACCAGCGGCCCGCCATAGTCGATCTGCGCGAGGGCCCGGAATATCGGTCCGAAGTCGATCGACCCGGAGCCGAGATAGCCGCGATGGGAGTCGCCGAGGTGGAAATAGCCCAGCCGGTCGCCGGTCTCGACGATGGCGCGCGCGGCATCGGCCTCCTCGATGTTCATGTGGTAGGTGTCGAGGTGGACCTTCACGTTCCGCCCGCCGACCATCTCGCAAAGCGCAACGCCCTGGGCGGCGGTGTTGGCCAGGTTGGTCTCGTATCGGTTGACGATTTCGAGCCCCACCTCAATGTCGCTCGCTGCGGCTTTCTCCGCCACCCGGCGCAGAACGCCGACACTCTGGTCGAGGCCAGCCGCGGTGGCCGGCTGGTAATACTTAGTCATCGCCGACGACAGCACGCCGCAGATATGCGTGGCCCCGATGTCGCGCGCGATGCCGACGACCTTCATCAACAGCGCCTCGCCGCGCGCGACCTTCTCCGGGTCGCCGCTGGAGGTGTCCGTGTCCGGGCCGAGCCCGAGAGAGATGGTGGCAGCGAGCCCGTATTCCTCGAGCAGCCGCGCGGTCATGCCCGCGTCGATCTTGTCGGGGTCGAGCGCCGGGATTTCGATCAGGTCGTAGCCCACCCGGGCCGTGCCTTCGATCGCCTTGCGGGCCTCCGCCTCGCTCCAGCCTCCAACCCAGCAGAGCGCGTGAACACCGAGCTTGTTCTGTCCAAAACCCATGTTGTCCTCCAATTCAGTGTTTCACGGCGCCCATGGTCAGGCCGGACACGATGTGGCGTTGCATAAGAAGCGTGAAGATGATCGGCGGCAGAATCTGGATGATCGTCGCGGCCGAGATCAACTCCCACCAGGTCTTGGTCACCGTCGAGAACGACGAGATCACAACCGGGAAAGTGCGCGCATCACGCGAGGTCAAGAACAAGGCGAGCAGCAACTCGTTCCAGGCGAATATGAAGACGAAGGTCGACACCGTGGCGATGCCGCTTTTCGCCAGTGGCAGGGCGACGATGCGGAAGGTCTGGAACCAGCTGCACCCCTCGACCCGTGCCGCCTCGATTATCTCCTTCGGGATGTTGCGGAAGAACGACATCGCCACCCAGATCGCGAACGGCAGGTTGAACCCGGCATAGGCGATGATCAGCGCTGGCATCGTGTCGAGCATGCCCATGCCGTTGAACACCATGTAGAGCGGCACGGCGGCGGCGATCGGCGGCATCATCCGGGTCGACAGGATCCAGTCGGCCAGGAAGTTCTGCGCGCGGAAACGGAAGTTGACGAGGCCAAAGGCCGTCGGCAGGGCAAACAGCATGCACAGGGCTGTGGCACTCAGGGTCACGATCACCGAGTTGAGCAGGTATTGCCAGTTCTCGGTGAGCAGCAGCTTGAAGTTTTCGAGGTAGGTGAAGTCGGGGATCCACACCGGCGGGATCGCGTAGATGTCGTTCACCGTCTTGAAGGCCGCCAGCACCATCCACAGGATCGGCGCGGTGAAGATGAAGGTGATGACGAAGGCGGCGATCAGCAGGAACCGCTTGTTGGTGGTGTTGGTCATTTCTGCATCCTCCGGAGGTAGGACACCGCGATCGTCGTCACGAAGATCGAGATCAGCAGGATGATCACTGCCGCGGCCGAGCCGTAGCCGACCTGGAAGAAACGGAAGTCCTGCCGATAGGCGAAGAAGGTGACGAGTTCGGTGGAATCGCCCGGGCCTCCCCGGGTGGTGATGTAGACGATGTCGAAGAGCTTGAGGTTGTCGATCACCCTGAGGATGAGACCGATCAGGATCACGTCGCGGATCGCGGGAAGCTCGACCCAGCGCGCCACGTGGTGCCACTTGGCGCCCTCGAGCTCGGCCGCTTCGTAAAGCGAATCCGGGATCGACACGAGACCGGCGAGCATCAGCAGCATCATGAACGGCGTCCACTGCCAGACGTTGATCAGGATCACCGAGGGCAGCGCGAAGCGCGGGTCGCCGAACCAGGCCGGACCGGCGATGCCAATCTCGCCCAAGAGGTAGTTCAGGATCCCGAGCGTCGGGTTCATGATATAACCGAAGATCAAGCCGACGCAGATCGGGGTGATCATCATCGGCAGGATCGCCATCGACCGCAGCACCTGGCCGGTGCGCATCTCGCGCAGGCCGAGAAACACCTTGGCGGCGAAGAAGCCGAGCACCAGTTCAAGTGCGAGCGAGGCGACGATGAGCACAGCGGTGTTCTGGATCGCTTGCAGGAAGACGGGATCGGTCAGCAGGCGCTCGTAGTTCTCGAGGCCAACGAACCACTTGCGGTGCATCGCGGTGAGCTTGGCGTCGTAGAGGCTGAGGTAGACCGAGTAGATGAACGGGAACAGGCTCAGGACCATCAGGTAGAGCACCGCAGGCGCGATGAAGAGCCACTTGGTCCTGCGCTCGCTGTCGACGTTGAGAGCCCTGGCGGCGGGCCCCGAGAGAGTGGTGGTCGCATCAGCCATGT
>JAGRMP010000272.1 GCA_020441225.1 Maritimibacter sp.
CGGGCAGCGCCAGCGCGTGGCCATGGGCCGCGCGATCGTGCGCCAGCCGCGGGTGTTCCTGTTCGACGAGCCGCTGTCGAACCTCGACGCCAAGCTGCGCGCCGATCTCCGGGTCGAGATCAAGAAACTGCACGAACGTCTCGGCAATACGATGATCTACGTCACCCACGACCAGATCGAGGCGATGACGCTGGCTGACCGGATCGCGATCATGAAGGGCGGCAAGATCATGCAGCTCGCCACCGCGCACGAGATCTACAACCGGCCGCGCAACCTCTACGTCGCCGATTTCATCGGCTCGCCCTCGATGAACTTCCTGCACGGCGAGCTCAAGCGCGGCGCTTTCGTGATGGGCGGGCTTTCGATTCCGATGGACCGCTATGAATACACGTCCGGCATCGACCATGAAGGCAAGGCGGTCATCGGGCTGCGGCCCGAGCACATCGCCACCGGCGACGGGCTGGCTTCCGCCGCGACGACGACGAAAGTGAAGGTGGAACTGGTCGAGCCGATGGGGTCCGACACGCTGATCTACACGACGCTCGCGGGCGAGACCCTGCATGTGCGGATGGACGGGCAGGCCGAAGTGCGCCCGGGCGACGAGGTCGAAATCGGTTTCCAGCCCGACCGCGCCTCGCTGTTCGACCCCGACACGGAACTGAGGCTCTGACCCCATGACCGCCCCCGCTTCCCGATCTCTCGCGGGGCTCTGGACGCTCACCGACGAAACCGGCGAGATCGCCTGCGACATGGCGCTCCCCGGCGACGGGGTCACGGCGCTGGAGCGGGCCGGGCTGATCCCCGACCCCTACTGGGGCCGCAACGAGTATGCCTGCCGCTGGATCGGCGAACGCGACTGGACCGCGCGGCGGATCGTGGTGCTCGACGATCCGGGGCAGGCGCTGGTGGTCTCGGGGCTCGATTGCGTCGCCGAGATCCGCTGGAACGGGGCGCCGGTGCTCACGGCCGAGAACCAGTTCCGCAGCTACCGCGTCGATCTCTCCGAGGTCGCCGTCGAGGGCGAGAACGCGGTCGAGATCCTTTTCCGCTCGCCGGTGCGCGAAGCCGCGAAGCGGGTGGCGGTGCAGCCCTTCCCGGTACCCGCGACCAAGCACCACGAAGCCCCGGGCGGCAATCTCCTGCGCAAGGTCCAGGCCGATTTCGGCTGGGACTGGAACCTGGCGCTGATGCCCTTCGGGCTGGAGGGGGACATTCGGCTGGAGCCCCTGCGCGCGGCGCGGATCGATACCGTCATGGTCCACCAGCACCATTCGCCCGGCCATGTCCGGGTTGTGGTCGCCGTGCAGACGGCCAATGCCGCAGACACGCCGGTCACCGTCGGCCTCGGCGGCGTCGAAGACAGCGGACCGGTGGATGAGACAGGCCACGCCACGCTCACGCTTGAGATCGACAACCCCGAGCTGTGGTGGCCGAACGGGCAGGGGGCGCCGGTGCTCCATGATCTCAGTGTCACCTGCGGTGACGCTTCGGCCCACCGCCGCATCGGCCTCAGGTCCATAGAGCTGGTCCGCGACCCCGACGAAGCCGGCGAAAGCTTCACCTTCCGGGTGAACGGCCGCGACACATTCATGAAGGGCGCGAACTGGATCATGGCCGACGCGCTCCCGGGCCGGATCACGCCCGAGAAGACCCGCGCGCTGCTGCAATCGGCCGCCGACGTCCACATGAACATGATCCGGGTCTGGGGCGGGGGGCGCTACGAGCCCGACAGCTTCTATGCTGCCTGCGACGAACTGGGCCTGCTCGTCTGGCAGGATTTCATGTTCGCCTGCTCGCTCTACCCGTCCGACGAAGGCTTTCTCGCCGAGGTCGAGGCGGAGGTCGCCGAACAGGTCGCGCGCCTCCAGCACCACGCCTGCCTTGCGCTGTGGTGCGGTGACAACGAGCTTGTCGGCGCGTTCGACTGGTACGCCGAGAGCCGCGCCAACCGCGACCGCTACCTCGCGAGCTACGACCGGCTCAACCGCACGGTCGAGATCGCCCTGCAACGCACCGATCCGACCGCCATCTGGTGGCCCTCGTCCCCCTCGCTCGGCCGGCTCGATTTCCGCGACGGCTGGCATGTCGAGGGGCAGGGCGACATGCATTTCTGGTCGGTCTGGCACGAGAACCGCGAGTTCGACCATTACCGCGACGTGAGCCCCCGCTTCTGCTCCGAATTCGGGTTCCAGTCCTACCCCTCGATGCCGGTCATCGAGAGCTTTGCCGCCCCGGAAGACCGCAACATCGCCGCGCCCGTTTTCGAAAGCCACCAGAAGAACACCGGCGGCAACGAACGCATCGCCGCGACAATGTTCCGCTACTTCCGCTGGCCCGAGAAGTTCGACGATTTCGTCTGGCTCAGCCAGATTCAGCAGGCCCAGGCGATCAAGACCGCCGTCACCCATTGGCGTGGGCTCAAACCGCACTGCATGGGCACGCTCTACTGGCAATTGAACGACACCTGGCCGGTCTGCTCCTGGTCCTCGCTCGACTACGGCGGCGGCTGGAAACTGCTGCACTACGCCGCCCGGGCGTTCTTCGCTCCGGTCGCCGTGGTCGCGGTGCCCGAGGGCGACCGGATCCTGCTCAAGGCGGTGAACGACCGGCCCGACCCCGTCGAGTTGACGCTCGGCGCCCACGCGGTCGACATGTCCGGGGCCACCCGCCCGCTTGGCCGGGCCACAGCCTCGGTCGGCGTCGCGGCTGAGACGCTGCTGACGCTCGACGCGGCGGCGCTCGGGCCGGACGAACTGCTGGCCTTCACCTGGTTCGGCCCCGAGGGCCGGCTGGGGGGCGATCTCTACGCGCCGCGTCCGTGGAAAGCCTATGACCTTCCCGACCCGGGCCTCGGCCTGGTCCAGGACGGCAACCGGCTGACCCTGTCGGCACAGGCGCTCGCCCTCTTCGTCACCGTCGAAGCCGACGTGCCGGGCCGGTTCTCGGCCAACGCGTTCCCGCTCCTGCCCGGCCACCCGGCCGAGATCACCTTCACCCCCGACGCTCCGGACGCGACCCCACGCTTCCGGCTGCGCGATCTTCATTCGGCCACGCATAGGCAGTGACCCCGGACCCGCTGAAAGGAAAAACCATGCCCACCATCTCTTACCAGCTCTACACGTCGCGCAACTGGCCGCTCACAGACACGCTCGATATGCTCGAACGGGTGGGCTTCGAGGCCGTCGAGGGCTTCGGGCCCCTGTTCGAAGACCCCGCCGCAACCCGCGCGCTGCTCGATGCCCATGAGATGACGATGCCGACCGCGCATTTCGCTTTCGACCTGATCCAGAGCGACCCGGCCAGGGTGCTCGAGATCGCCCGCACGCTCGGCGTGCAGACGGTGATCGTGCCCTTCATCGCCCCCGATGCGCGGCCCAGCGACAAGGCCGGCTGGGAGGCCTTCGCCGCCAGGCTCGCCGAGGCCGGCAAGCCGATCCGCGACGCGGGGCTGGGCTACGGCTGGCACAATCACGATTTCGAGTTCAAGCCGAATGCCGACGGCAGCCTCGGTATCGAGGCGATCGCCGCCCACCCGGAGGTCGGCTTCGAGCTCGACCTCGGCTGGATCCATGTCGCCGGCCAGAACCCGGCGGACTGGGTGCGCAAATACGCCGACCGCCTGCTCGCGGTGCACATCAAGGACCGCGCGCCGGAGGGGGAGAACACCGACGAGGACGGCTGGGCCGATCTCGGCTACGGCGCGGTCGATTACACGCGGATCGTCCCGGCGCTGGGCGATTCGGACGTCCCGGTCTGGGTGCTGGAGCACGACAAGCCGAGCGACCACGAGCGCTTCGCCAGCCGCTCGTTCAACGCGCTCTCGATGTTCGTCTGAGGAGCCGCATTCATGAGCGAAAACAGCAACAAGCTCGGTGTCGGTATCATCGGCTGCGGCAATATTTCCACCGCCTACCTGACGCTCGGGCCGATGTTCAAGGCGCTTGATCTGCGCGCGGTCGCCGATATCGCCCCCGCGGTGGCCGAGGCCCAGGCGCAGAAATTCGGCCTGCGGGCCGAAGGTGTCGCCGATCTCATCAACGCGCCCGACATCGACATGGTGGTCAACCTCACCGTGCCGAACGCCCATTTCGAAGTGTCGCGCCGCGTGCTCGAAGCGGGCAAGCATGTCTATTCGGAAAAGCCCTTCGTGCTCACGCTCGAAGAGGGCGAGGCGCTGCGCGAGCTTGCGGCGAAGAAAGGCTTGCGCGTGGGCTCCGCGCCCGACACCTTCCTCGGCGGCGCGCATCAGCTCGCGCGTGCGACGGTGGACAACGACCGGATCGGCCGGGTGATCGGCGGCACCGCGCATGTGATGGGCCACGGGATGGAGGCCTGGCACCCGAACCCCGGCTTTTTCTTCCAGCCGGGCGGCGGGCCGGTGCTCGACATGGGGCCGTATTACGTCACCAACCTCGTCCAGCTCCTGGGCCCCGTCCGCGCCGTCACCGCGATGGCGACGGCGAGCTTCGCGACCCGCACCATCGGCGTCGGTCCGCGCAAGGGCGAAGAGGTGCCGGTCGACACGCCGACCAACATCCACGCGGTGCTCGAGTTTGCCTCCGGCGCGCTGGTTACGCTGGGCGCGAGCTGGGACGTCTGGGCGCATCGCCATGGCAACATGGAGCTCTACGGCGAGACCGGGTCGCTCTACGTGCCCGATCCCAACTTCTTCGGCGGCGAGGTCACCTTCGTGGCCGCGGGCAAAGACCCGGTGCCGCTCAGCTGGGATCACCCGTTCGGACGGTTCAACGCCGAGGACAACAGCGGCACCAAGCGGGCGAATTACCGGACCGCCGGGCTCGCCGACATGGCGACGGCGATCGCTGCGGGCCGCAACCACAGGGCCAGCTTGGACCTCGCGCTGCACGTGGTCGATGTGCTAACCTCGATCCTGAAGTCGGGGGAGACTCGAAGCTGGGTCGAGCTCACCACGACATGCGAACGGCCCGCAGCACTCGCGCCCGAAGAGGCGGCGTCGCTGTTGGCGTGAGGGGTATGGGATGGAGCGCTACCACAGCCGTGCCTTGGGGCCCGCGACCTGGGATGCCTATGCGGCGCTTGTCGAGCGTCACAACGGGGTCTGGGGCGGCTGCTGGTGCCTGGTCTTCCACGAAGGCCAGAAGAAGGACGCCCCGGACGAACGCCGCGCCCGCAAGCGGGCGATGGTCGCGGCCGGGCGCTCCCATGCCGCGCTGGTCTTCGACGGCGCGCGGGCCATCGGCTGGGCGCAATACGGGGCCCGCGACGAGTTGCGGCACATCAAGAACCGCCGGGCTTACGATGCCGGGGCCGGTGACGAGGCGCCCGCGGACTGGCGCATCACCTGTTTCTTCGTCGACCGGGACTACCGCCGGCAGGGTGTGGGCGCGCAGGCGCTCCGGGGCGCGCTCGACATGATCGCCGAGGCCGGCGGGGGCACGGTCGAGGCGTTTCCCGAAGCGCTCGAAGGGCAGAAGACCTCGGCCGGGTTTCTCTGGAACGGGACCCTCGGCATGTTCGAACGCGCCGGGTTCGCGCCCGCCCGGAAGATCGGCAAGCACCGCTGGGTGGTGCGCCGTACTGTTGAAGGAGCTTTGCGATGATCCGCAACCCTGTTCTACCCGGGTTCAACCCCGATCCGTCCTTCATCCGGGTGGGGGAGGATTACTACATCGCGACCTCGACCTTCGAATGGTACCCGGGCGTGCAGATCCACCATTCGCGCGACCTCGTGAACTGGTCCCTGGTGGCGCGCCCGCTCAACCGCGCGTCGCTGCTCGACATGCGCGGCAACCCCGACTCGGGCGGCGTCTGGGCGCCCTGCCTCAGCCATGACGGCGAGAGGTTCTGGCTGGTTTACAGCAACCTGCGCCGCATCGACGGGGCGTTCAAGGATTCGCCCAATTTCATCACCACCTGCGAGACCGTCGACGGGGACTGGAGCGATCCGTGGTATGTCAATGCCTCCGGCTTCGACGCCTCGCTGTTCCACGACGACGACGGGCGCAAGTATTTCCTCAACATGCTGTGGAACCACCGCGGCCCGGATTCGGGGCGCAACGAGGCGAACGATCGGTTCGACGGGATCGTTCTGCAGGAATGGAGCCCGGAGACCGGGTTGACCGGGCCGGTGCACAACATCTGGAGCGGCAGCCCCCGCGGGATCACCGAGGCGCCGCACCTGTTCAAGCGCGGAGAGTATTACTACCTCACCACCGCCGAGGGCGGCACCGGCTACGACCACGCCGTCTCGATGGCGCGCTCGCGCGAGATAACCGGTCCCTACGAGGACCATCCGAACAAGCACCTGATCTGCAACGCGGTCGAACCGACCTACCCAATCCAGCGCACCGGCCACGGCCAGTATGTCGAAACCCCGGACGGACAGGTCTACCACAGCTTTCTGATGGGCCGGCCGATTGCGGGCGTGGACGGGCGCGGGCGTTTCTGTCCGCTCGGGCGCGAAACCGGGCTCGAGCGCTGCACCTGGGGCGACGACGACTGGCTCTACCTCGAAACCGGTGGCCTGGTCGCGCGCGAAGCGGTTCCGGGGCTGACGGACGCCGAGCCCGCGCCGCCGGCCCGCATCCGCTACAACTTCGACACGCTACCGCTTGATTTCCAATGGCTTCGCACGCCGGAGCCCGAACGGATCTTTCGCTGCGAAGAGGGCGCTCTGGTGCTCACGGGGCGCGAGTCGCTCGGCTCGTGGTTCGAGCAGGCGCTGGTGGCCCGGCGCCAGGAGCACCACCGCTATGCCGCTGAATGCTGGCTCGATTTCGAGCCGGAGACCTATCAGCAGGCCGCCGGGCTCACGACCTATTACAACCGCACCAAGCTGCACGCGCTGATGCTGTCGCGCGAGCCGCGGGTCGGCCGGTCGCTGACGATCTTCTCCTGCAACGGCAACTACCCGGAAGGCAGTTTCGACTATCCGCTGACGGTGCCCATTCCCATCGCCGACGGCCCGGTCGAGCTTGGGGTGCGGGTCGATCACGCCACCCAGCGGTTCTTCTGGCGTCAGGGCGACGACGACTGGCACCCGATCGGTCCGAAGCTCAATGCCGCGGTGATCTCCGACGAGGGCGGACGCGGTGTGCACGGCTCCTTCACCGGCGCCTTCGTCGGCATGGCCGCTTTCGACACTTCCGGCCAGGGCAAGGAAGCCCGGTTCACCAGCTTCAGCTACGACCCGACGTGATCCGAGCTGACCCGTGCGCGGCCCCGGCTCACGCCGCGAACGGGTAGCGCATATAGGCAAAGGCCGAACTGTCCGGCGCCCAGGAAGGCGCGTTGATCGTGCCCTGGCCGCCGGTGAACCGGTCGATATCGCATTTCCCGCTGCCGTCCGGCCGGATCGTCCGAATCACCACGTCGCGATCCTCGGGATGGCCGAGGGTGCCGGGTGGGTAGCTGAGATAGGCCACGAGCGTGCCATCCGGGGCAGGGTGGGGAAACCAGTTGACCCGCTCGTCATCGGTCAGTTGCACACTGTCGCCACCGATGAGGGGTTTTCGGAAGATCTGGGCATGGCCCGGCGCGGCGCCGAGCGGTTCGGCGTTGAACCACAACATCTCGCCCTCCGGGCCAAACTCCGGCCCGTCCACCAGTCTCACCCCCTCGGTATGGAGCGTGTCATCGCCGCCGGCCGAAGGGATGGTCCAGATCCGGGTCATCAGCCGGCCCGCGTGCAGCTCCAGCCCGACATAGGCAAGCCGCATCCCGTCCGGCGAGATGCCATGGAGGTAGTGGCGAAAGGCGTAGGACGGCGGTCGGTCGTTCGAGACCCGCACCGGCGTTCCGCCGTCGAAGGGCAGGCGGTAGATGTGGCTGTCTTCGGAACTGACGTAGATCCAGCGCCCGTCGGGAGACAGCACGTGGTCGTTGTTGATATCCTCGACCGGTGTGGTGTCGATCTCGACGGCCCCACCGCTGCCGTCGATCGCAATCCGGTACAGCTTGCCGCCGCCGTTCACGATCAGCCAGCGCCCGTCCGGGCTCCAGTTCGGAGCTTCGATCCGCCGGTCGGTGCTGTGGACCACCCGCTTGTCGCGCCCGTCGCGGCTGCTGACCACCAGCTCTGCCCTCTGCCCGGGGGCAAGCTGTCCCGCGGTCGGGAAATCGGCGTCTGGCAGGGAAGGCACGTCGGGTCGCTCCTGGGCCGGTGTCGTCTTCTTCTGTCATCGCGGCACCGAACGGTGCCGGGTGAACGGTAGTTCAGCCGCGCCCGCGGCTCAACCCGGCGCGTCGCGCATCCCCGTGCCGCCTGTCGCCTGCATCCGCCTCGGGAACCGTGGCCGTGGCGCCCCGCTCGCGGCAGTTCCGCAACGGCTGGTTTTGACCCCGGCCCGGGCCGCGCGTATTGTCGCCTCGACCGCCCGCGCAAGACCGGGTGGAAATGGGTGCTTCAACCCGCGGGGGAACCAACATGGCGCGAACCTTACCCACCTGGGCAGGCTGGCTTGCTGGCGGCGCTGCAATTGCCGCTGCGGTGGTGGCTTACGTCGTTCTGGTCCAGCCCGACGACCGCGACGCCGACACCGGGCCGGCCGCGCCGCCTGCCGCAGCGCTGAGCCCCGGGACGGAGGCGCCCACCGAAGCGTCGCCCCCGGTCGAGGGCACCGCGGCGCCGTCTTCGGCGGCCGCTCCGGATGCGGCTCAGCCCGGGCCGGTACAGGCCGAAACGACGCCAACCCAGTCCGCGGAGACGGGCACGGCGCCGACCGAAGCGGCCGCGCCCGAGCCTGCCGAAATCGCCGCCGCGTCCCCCGAACCGGCGGCGGACCCCGAAGCCGCTCCGGCCGAAGACCCCGGGACGACACGGGCCGCGCCCGGCGTGACCGCGCCCCTTGCGCCTCCCAGCTTCGATACCGTGCGCATCGACCGCGACGGCGGCGCGCTGGTCGCGGGCCGCGCGGATCCCAATGCCCGGGTCGTGGTGCGGGTCGACGGCGAGATCGTCGCCGATGCCGAGGCCGACGGCGCGGGCAATTTCGTCACCCTGTTTTCCCTGCCGCCGGGCGAGACCATGCGGGTCATGACCCTCGAAGCCGCGCCGGCCGGGGCGGCCGCGGATACCGCACCCGTGCTCTCCGAACAGAGCGTCATCATCCAGCCGGCCGCGCGTACCGCGCCCGCGGGCGGCGAAGCCGTCGCCGGCCTCGCGCCACAGCCCGCCGCGCCGTCCG
>JAGRMP010000273.1:0-2039 GCA_020441225.1 Maritimibacter sp.
GCCTGCGGCCATGACGGCCATACCGCGATGCTGCTCGGCGCGGCGCGCTACCTTGCCGAGACCCGGGCGTTCAGCGGCCGGGTGGCGCTCATCTTCCAGCCCGCCGAGGAGGACATCGGCGGCGGCCGGATCATGGTCGAGGAAGGCATCCTCGACCGCTTCGGCGTGACCGAGGTCTATGCGCTGCACAACGATCCCGACACCCCGCTGGGCGCGTTTTCCACCACGCCGGGCACGATCATGGCGGCGGTCGACACGTTCCACATCCACATCACCGGCAAGGGCGGCCATGCCGCCTATCCGCACGAGGCGGTGGACCCGATCCCTGCCGCGCTGGCGATTGCAAGCGCCTGCCAGACCATCGTCAGCCGCAACCGCGATCCGGTCGCCGAACTGGTCGTGTCGGTCACCATGGTCCAGGCGGGCTCGGCCGACAACGTGATCCCGGAAAAGGCTTTCGTCGGCGGCACGGTCCGCACCTTTTCGCCCGACCTGCGCGACATGGTCGAACGCCGGCTGGGCGAGATCGTGGCGGGTACTGCGGCGGCCCATGGCGTCGGCGCCGTGCTCGACTACCAGCGCGGCTATCCGCCGGTGGAGAACGCCGCGGCCCAGGTCGAGAAAGCCGCCGCCGTGGCCCGCGAGGTGGCGGGGATGGCCGGGGTCGCGACCGACCGGCCGGCAGAGATGGGGGGCGAGGATTTCGCCTATTTCCTCAACGCCCGGCCAGGGGCGTTCCTGTTTCTCGGCCAGGGCGGGGGGCCGGGCGTCCACCACCCGGAATTCGATTTCAACGATGAGATCGCGCCGGTGGGGGCGAGCTTCTTCGCCCGCCTGGTCGAGACGCTGCAGCCGCTGTGAGACCCGGCCGCGCGCGACATGTCCCGGGCTGCGCCGTTGCGCGCCCAGGGTCCGCGCGGACCGCTCATTCTGCCGCGCGGAACCTGTCAAAGTGCTGAAAAAGAAAGCAGATCGGTGAAATTTCCGACTGCGGCACTGCAGCATATTGTCGGTGTTTTGGAATCGCTCTAAATCGCTTCTGCGGGCTGAAAAGGCCCCACGAGACCCAAAAGCGTATCAGAGAGGTATCTCCCATGCACACCGGCGTGCGCGTCCCCGACGTGACCTTCAAAACCCGTGTCCGCGACGAAAGCGTCGGCGGCTCCAACCCGTTCCGCTGGCAGGACATGACCACGGCCGATTACTTCGCCGGCAAGCGCGTGGTGCTGTTCTCGCTGCCGGGCGCCTTCACCCCCACCTGCTCGACCTACCAGCTTCCGGGCTACGAGAAGGGCGCCGAGGATTTCCGCGCGCTGGGGATCGACGAGATCTACTGCATGTCGGTCAACGACAGCTTCGTGATGAACAAATGGGCCCAGTCCCAGGAGCTCGAAAACGTCAAGGTGATCCCCGACGGCTCGGGCGAGTTCACCCGCAAGATCGGCATGCTGGTCGACAAGGACAACCTCGGCTTCGGCGCCCGCTCCTGGCGCTATGCGGCGGTCATCAACGATGGGGTGATCGAAGCCTGGTTCGAAGAGCCGGGCCGCGAAGACAACCACGCCGAAGACCCCTATGGCGAAAGCGCGCCGGAAACCGTGCTCGCCTGGCTGCGCGAACCGAAATCGGTGGCCGCCGAATAACCGCGCCGCTTGCGCGGCATTCGCGACCGACAGGCCGTCCCGACCGGGGCGGCCTTTTCGTTTCGGGCCAGTCGTTTCGGGCGCCCGCACCGCGTCGCAACAAAAAGGCCGCTCCCGAGGGGCGGCCTTCGTTCTTGGCGGTGCTTCTGCGGTGCCTTCGCTGTGTCTTGGCGGTGACTTGGCGGTGACTTGGCGGTGTCTTGGCGGTGACTTGGCGGTCGCCGGACCGGGTCCGATCAGCTCGCGGCGGCTTCCGGCGCGTCGGGCTGAGCGTCCGCGGGACCGTTGTCGGACGCCGCGTTCTCGGACGGCGCGGCGCCGCCGTCGGGCGCGGCACTCGATGCGTCGTCGGCCTTGGGCGCCTTGGCGCGCGGCTTGCGGGTGCGGGCCGGTTTC
>JAGRMP010000273.1:2140-2597 GCA_020441225.1 Maritimibacter sp.
GCCGCTGTCGCGGTTGCCGCGCTGGTCGTCGCGGTCGCGCTGCTTGGCCGACTGGTTCTGCGGCCGATCGCGGTTCTGCTGCTCGTTCTGCTGGCCGTTCTGTTGACCGTTTTGCTGGCGGTCGCGGTTCTGCTGATCGCTCTGCTGGCGTTTTTCGTCCGCGTCGCGCTGCGCTTCGCTGAGCAGCCGGGTGTAGTGTTCGGCGTGCTGCTGGAAGTTTTCGCCCGCAACCCGGTCGCCGGCGAGAAAGGCGTCGCGCGAAAGCTGGGTGTACTTGTCGATGATCTGTTGTGGCGTGCCGCGCACCTTGCCCTCGGGCCCCGAGCTGTCGAACACCCGGTTGATGTTGTTGGCGGGGGAGCGGTTTGCGCCCCTGTTCTTTCCGCGCGAGCGGGATTTCGAAGATCTCATAGGTTCTTGCTTTCAGCCTTTGTGGCTTTTCTTGGCAGGACCAGCG
>JAGRMP010000274.1:0-62414 GCA_020441225.1 Maritimibacter sp.
CGTGAGTTGCGAGCCCCCGCAACCACCGAAATCTGACTCAGAACAGAAAAGTCGCCCTCCGGGGCGTTTTCCTGTTCTTCATGCCCAGCCGTGAAGATCTTCGAGAGGTCCCCCCGGATCTCGACCGCGAGTCCATCCTTCGCATTTTCATCCGGCCGCACCCCGATTTCGTCGATCAGATCGCCGATGAGCTCGTTTGCGGCGACCACGTGTTCAGGCTTCGCGAGAAGAGTGTCGAGCCGCTGCAAGAGCTTCTGGTAGGTCACGTCGAGATCGGCCGGACGGTCAACGGTCGGAGAATCCTCGTTGCTGTCCCGCGTCGCGATGGCCTGCTCGAGGCGTTTCGCTTCCTGTTCTTTTTCCTTGAGCCGACGGACCAGGGCGTCGCTCGACACGTCGTTCTCGAGGAGGTCGAGCAGCCGCTCGATCGCTTTGCGAACCGACGCGAGATCGGACTCCAGTCTCAGGTCCTTCTGGGCAGAATAGTCAGCCGCCTCCGACAGCAGCCGCTCGACCTCGGATTGGAAATGCGCGGACAGCTCCGGATCAAGCAGCCCGGCCCGGAGTCGCCGCAGGATCCGTTCTTCGAGCTTGAACCGCGAGATGGTTTTCGAGTTGTTGCAGGTCGAAGGGCCACGGGTCTTGCGGCCATAGCAGCCATACCTGTCTTTCCCGACGATCGTGTAGCCGGCGCCGCAGCAGTCGCACGTCACCAGGCGCGCCAGAAGGTATTTCGCACGGTGGCTGCCGTTCAGCGACCGCCGGTCCGGCTCATCCTTCGCGTATTCCTTGTAGGTCGCCTCGAGGCGCTCCTGAACCTTGTTCCACGCGTCATCGTCGATGATCTGAAGCTCCTGACGTTCCTGGTGGATAACGAACTCGTCGTCCACCGGACGAGAGATCCTGTTCCCAGTATCCGGGTCGCGGGTGAAACGCTTCCGACCGTAGGTGATGATGCCGACATACGCCTCATTGCGGAGCATGCCATCGCGTTTCTTGGCGTTGCCCCGGATGGTGGAGTCGTTCCAAAGTCCGCCGCGGGGGCTCGGGATCCCGTCCTTATTGAGACCGGCGGCGATTGCACGTGGGGAAAGACCGGCCGAATACTCCTCGAAAACCCGTCTCACGACGATGGCCTGACCCGGATCAATTTCGCGATTGAGGTCTTTGGAGTAGACGACTTTGTAGCCGTAGGCGACCCCTGCCGCGATCTGGCCCCTCATGGTCTTTCCCGCCTGACCACGCCGGGTCTTCTCGCCGATCTCCCGGGATTGCACATCGGCCACGCCCGCATAGAACGGAATCATTTTCCAGTCGATCAGCCCAGCGTTTGCTGAGAACAAGCCGACACCACGATGCTCCATCCACTCGGCGGTGGTCACGACATCGGCAGCCCGGCGACCGATGCGCTCGATGCCTTCGACGAAGAGCGCTCCGACGTCTCCGCGGCCAATGCGTTCCTTCATCTGCATTACACCGGGTCGGCTGCGAAGCAGCGTTCGACCGGTCGACGCACGATCGAAATACGCGCCGACGACTTCGAACCCAGCCCGTTCGGCCGCAGAGCGGCAAAGCGCAAGTTGGTCCTCGACCGACATCTCGTTCTGTTTTTTGTCGGAATACCGCGCATAGAGAACCGCGCAAGGCCGGCTGGTCCCAGCGTCAGAAACAGGTGCGGCCGCAGCGGCTCGGCGCGCCTTCCGTTTTTCGTCGGTCAACTTCCGCCTCCCTTCCGGCTCTTGAGTTCGGTCACGTAGGCCTTCGCCATCAGCGCCACGATATCACGCAGGACGACGGTCACAGACACCGAGCCTCCTGGATTGTCATTCGCAGCCACGAGGGTCTGGCGTGGGTGTTCGTCTGGTTTCATGCTCTTCGTCCTCATCATTAGTGCCGCGGCGGCGGCCAATAGAAAGAATAAAAATACGTTTCGAAAAATCCGGAAACGGATCTGGGAAGAAAATTCGAAATTTCTGGAGGGCTTCACGTAACTACCGGAAAACATGAGGAAGAATTCGACGGGCTGCTTTGGCAGATCCGGACAGAACCCGACCGCTAATGTCCGGGCCGGACGGCGCGCCGTTGCATATGCCACCATTGAGAGAGCCCCCGGAAGAGAGATGCGGGCGAAGGCCCAACGCAGGATGGCGCCGACAAACGTCATGCACGAAACGGGCCATGGCGAGATGGCTACCCGACCCCGGCAGGCCCGCCGCGAGGAAGGCGGTGCCGTGGGTTGGGCCCGCAGCGGGAAACGTTGGTTCCCCGCCCGTTGTTGAAACGCGGATTCTGCCCCACACATTCGGCACTCCGAGTAGTCTCGGCCAATCACCATGGCAGGGCAAAGAGTCAGCCAGGCCGGCGGTGTCGCATGGCCGGCGTATCATCCGCATGCGCAGCCTTGAGCACATCGCGATAACCGTCCGTCAGCGCACAAATGTCCTCGACTACCGCTGAGCCTGGGTCGAAGGCCGCGAAAAACGCGCCTTCGTCATGGTCGAGATCGTGGACATGCTTGAGCTCAAGGACATCCTGAAGGGCGTCCAGCCGACGTTTGCAGCTCCTCGTGATCTCCCCGCCGTGCGCAAGGTCATCGGCGATTGCCGCCACGAGGCGGCAACCACGTGCGCCCGCGAGCAGTCCTGCTGCGTTGAACAACGCTTCACGGTGGTCGCCCACGAAGTCACGCAGCGATGCTGCTCCGTTGTCCGCCATCATGTGATGACCGTGGTCGAGAGTTCGGAATTGATCGAACATGTTGATCTCCTGATTGCTGGGGCTCCGGCGCTACGGCCGGGTCAAGATCGGTCCCTGCATTTCCGGACCACACCTGGATTGCCTGTCTCTCTGACCGTCGTTCATTCCGTCCCGCACCGGGAGGGGGCGGAAAGAACCGTCGGAGTTGGGCTGATTTCGCGTGCCTACGGGGTCCGAGCGGGGTTTGAACCGAAAAGCCGTTCCATAGGCACGTGGAGTTGAAAGCGCCGGGGCAGCGGCGCCTTCGACAGCCTTAGACAGTTTCCATGGTTTCCTGCCGCTCGCCTGGAGACCCGATGGCTCCGTGTCCTACCGCGAAGCCTGTTTCTTGATCTCGTCGCGCATATGGCTCCACGAGCGAGCTGCGGCATCGCCTTCGGACACGGACCGATACTCTTCACCGGCGGCCTTGGTCTTGTGCCCCAGGTGCGCCGAGATGACGTCGGCCGCGGTCTCCGGGTCATGCAGTCGGAGGTAGTCCGCGGCGAGTGTGCGCAGATCCTGCGAGGGGATGCCGATCGCTTGCTTCACCATTGCGCTCGGCCACCTGCGCCCCATGGGATGGTCATCCAGGGTCATCCAGTTCTTGCCAACCAGCTCGCGATATCGAAGGTGAATGAAGCGGTCTGGACGTCCACCGAGGATCAGCTCGTCGAGGATTTCGCCCACCTCTGGCCACAGCACTCCGGCCTCAGTTTCATGATCGGTCTTTTCCTGAATCCAAGCGAGGCGCCAACTCCCATCGACTTCGCGAACGATGTCTTCGCCGATCCGCCAAAGGGATGCGTCGCCGGTGCGCGCCGGTTTGTTCATAGAGACGGCGCAAAGCGCCGCGCTCTGAAGGGCGGTCACCTTCTCGGAAGAATGGTCGGGGAGATCCTTGGCGGCGGTCCGGAGCTTCCCGATTTCGGCCGCGACGAACTCGAACCCGCCTTTTTCCACGATGTCGGCGATCCGGGCATATTTCAGCTTGTCCCCGGCATCGGCGACGTCGAGCAAGTGGTCGCGAACAAATCGCACGCCGTCGAGCGCATCGGGGTCGGCGCCGCCGTAGCGACCGAGAACGACGAGGGCCCCGACGTAGTTGGCGATGGTGCGACCGCGGAGTTCCCCTTTCTGTTTCTTCATCCGACGCCGCGAACCGGGAAAAGTTTCTGCGAGGCGATGGGCCGTGAGGAAGTTGAGCTCATCGGTTGCAATCCCGGCGTTCACCAGCTGAGCGCACCGGTTGATCGCCGCACGATATTGGCGAAGACTGCTCGGGGCGATCGACGCCGTCTCAAGGCCGACGTAATAGGCCTGCCATGTCGCTGGCCAGGTCCGCACGTCGATCGTCCCCGGGCTGGATTTCCGGTCCTTCGCGCGCGGAGTGGGCTTCGGGCGCTTCGCAACCCATTCCGCCTTCACGGTGATCGCTCCAGCGGTGGAAACTGTTGGAGCATACTTCGCGAGCGCCCGGAGGAGGGTCCGGAATGTCGGCTCCGACTTCGCCGCGTCCCGAAAACTCTGCGCGCTTGGCGCAGCGACCGGTTCCCGGCGTGCGCCGACGATTGAGAAGAATCGTCCCACAACGGCGGCAGCCCCCGGTTCCAACTCTCCGCGGTTCTCGAGCATGCTCTTCCGCACAAGCGGCGGAGCTGCTTCGAGATGTTGCTCGACAGTCAGGCGTCTCACGAGGACCTCCCTTTCATACGCTTGAAAACATCCGGGTGGCGGGCGAGCAACGCCGCTCGCACAGCCCTGGCTGCCTGTTCACCGCTGTCACGGCCGTAGTGAGCGCGCACGGTTTCTTCCGTGTCGCCGAGCACCGACGCCGCTTTGGCATAGTTCCCCGGCTCGACCGCAAGGATGAGCGTCGCAATGGCGTGGCGGCAGGCATGCGGCGAAATTCCGAGCCCGACTTTCTCGTCACCGAGTGCCCAGACCTCAGCCATGGTGGCGGGGGACATGCAGCCCTCCGGCAACCTGATCGCGTCCTTGACGTGGCGCGGGCTCGCCATCCCGGGGAACACGAAGGGCGTATCCGGGAGTTTGCGGAGTTCGACAAACCGCTTCCGGTGTGTCGCGAGCCAGTCCCACAGGATCTTGGCGTCCGCGCCGACGACGTGAACCGTCACATCGCGATCATTCTTGATTTCGCCCTTGAAGAACCGAATCTCGGCGTGGCGTTTCTTCTGGACCCAGGTAAGGTTCCGACCGATCTCGGGCGATGCGCGGTGCCGCAGCCCGATCAGGTTGCTGGTCCGAAGCGGACGCGACACCTGGATTGCGCAAAGAGCCGCGGCGGCAAAAAGGCGAAGCGCCGCGTCCTCGGCTTCCGTATCGCCGGCGGCCTTGGCCTCCGCGATCGCCTCTTCGGCGCGGCGGGCCAGTTCGGCCGGTGCGTTGACGAAACGCGCCGCGAGATCCGGGCGCATCTGAAGCATCCGGCAGGTCTGATCGGCCTCTTCGGTCATCTCCTTGGGAGTGACGATGTATTCGTGATAGGCGACCTTCAGAACGTCGATGTGCGCAACGATTTCCGCGTCGTGCAATCCGTGGCGCGCGACAGTCCGCAGATTGGTGAGCCGCCCTGCCAGGGTCTGGCTTTTCGAGGGGTCCTTCAGGTGGAGGGACGCCGTCGACCGCGCGATCTGATCGTCGACCGCGGACACGATCCGTTCGCGCGTCATGAGATCGCGCAGGTCGGAGACTTCAGCGTCTGCTCCTTGCTGTTTGTGCAAGCGGAAAAGCCAGGTCACGGCGCCTTTGTAGCCGGAGATCGCCGTCTTCGAGTTCTTTGGCCGGCGCCCGCGGTCGCGCACGCGCTCCGCCACCAACCGGTCGATTTCGGCAGAAGCAAGGCCGGCTTCCATCTGCGACTTGATCCAGGCGGCAAGATCGGCCGGTGTCAGGAGCACTTCCCGGAACACATCCTCCGCGTCAGCGCGGAGGACATCCGGAAGCGAGGACCAGAGGATCCTCTCGGCTCGGTCCGACGTCTTCGGGACCTTCAGCAGATCGCGGGGGAGGAGCGGGACCAGATCCGGCCATTGGTTTTGCCCGCGCATCAGCCGGTTGAGGAGGTTGACGCCCCGCGCCAGGGCGCGGCGCTTCTCAACCGAGGCTTCCCGAAACACCCGGTCGATTTCGGTCTGGTCGAGGTCGTTGAGCGACACCTGGCACCGCGACCGCAACGCGTAGAGCGCTTTGTGGGTCGAGGTTGTAAAGTCCGCGCCCTCATCGACGAACCCTTCCCGCGCCTTGACCGCGTCGATGACGGGATCGTAGGTGGCGGACACGCCGGCAGGTTTGGCCGAACCGTGCGCCGCGTAGAACCGCTCGAGGAGTGCACGCACCCGAGAGTTGCCGCGCCGGCGGGTCGCCTCGAGGTCATCCGCGTGCGAAACTGAGCCGTAGGCCGTGTCGACGATGACAGCGTCGAAATGGGGAATGTCGGCGGGGATCATACCGATGTCGTCATCGGCCAGGCCCATCCGGGCCGGGATCTTGAGCAACTCGTATTTCGCGTGGCGGGACTCGCCGACGGCTTCGGCCCAGGTCGCGACATCGCCCAGGGTGGCAGTGTCGAGGGATGTGAACGTGCTTTGGTAGGTCATTTCGTATCTCCGGTTCTGGGGGGAGGGCCGTTGGCGTCTTCAACTCAAGAGACGCCGAGGGACATTCCCGTTCAGACCGCCAACTTGCGGCCACCGGGGAGATCGCGCCCGATCGGGCGGTTCGCACCTTATGTCGCGAAAAATCCGCATTTCGCACGTTCGGGCACGAACACAACGCCAATAAATGTTTGCGCCCGAAAGTGCGACGGGCGATGGAACGTGCATCGTGTCATGCTGAGGCGCATCCGAGCTGTGCGACAGGGCGCCATCACTGCCACCACTTCGCGGGCAAAGTGGCTCCCAGGGCGAGCTGAAGCCAGTCTGTCGCGTCGTCAGGATTCAGGCGCACTGCGCCGAACGCGTTTCGGGTCGGGAGACCCTCGTCGATCCACCGGTCGACAGTCCGTGTGCTGACGCCAAGTGCCGACGCAATTTTCTGCCGGGACAGGAGTTGCTGCTTGTAGCGCTCTTGGCGTGCCCCCTTGGGCATCGGACCATCTTCACAAGCCCATACATCGAGCCAACCGAAACGGTATAGGCGTCGGACGCGGATACCCTGGATCTCACCCCGCCGGGCCTTGCGCCGAATGGTCTCCGGGCGGAGGCCGAAATGGGTGGCGACGTCTTCGACGGTAAGCATTTCCTTCTCCGTTTGGTGATCTCCAAAGGGACATAGGTCCCGATCACGTCGCGGAAAAATCGACCCAAGCGCTCAAACCGGCGAGGTAGGTCAGGAAAACAACACTGGTGTGTCGCGCCAGCGGAACCTGGGATCGGCGAAGGAATCCGGTGTATCGCCTCGAACGGGGCGCGCCGAGAGACGCGCCCCAACCCGCAGCGATCAGGTCGAGAGTAGTGCGGTCATCTGCGAAATGTGCCGTCGGTGTGTTTCGTCCGCGCGCTCCGTTAGCGTCTGGCCGAGGACCGCGTCGTAGCGGGAGACCGCGACCCGAACGGCATAGCGCAGCGCCTCGACGGGAACTGCACCGCCCCGGTCCCCAACCAGCTCCACAACGATCGAGGTGCCGATACGCCGGGGCGTGAATAGGAGCCGACTGTTTCGCAGGCAAACGAGTTGGTCGGTGATCCCCATGAGAGATTGCGCGGTCACGACCGTTGGATCTCGCGTTTCCGCGCGTTCCAGCCAGTCCAGGACGGCTGCGGTGAGGCCATCGACCTCTTCGGTGGCAAGAAACCTCAGCTCCCTCCGGAACCGGGTCCCGATCGCGGCGAGTTCAGTCCGCAAATCCTCGGAAGTGAGGTTGCTCGCGACCGGGCGCGAGGCCCGGTCGACTTCGGGTGTCATGTGCATGACGTGCTCCTGTTCAGTGATTATGCGACACCCCTTCCGCGTGGGTCCACTGCCTCGGGCGTGTCACGACGACCACGCTCCGAGCTGCGGCACCCGGGCCTGCATCTGCCCAACCTTTCGCGCGCCTCCGCTTCTGGCGCAGGAACCCGCGCTTCGGTCCGGGATGGAGGCCGGCCCGCTCCCGGGCTTCGCGTTCGTCTCGAGGTCCCTCTTCCGAGATCAACCGTAGGATGTGGTCAAGGCGGGGCCGGGACTCGTCCCCCAGCGTTCCGACAACCAGATGTCCGTGACGATCGGAAACGAGCCTGTGATCCGTCCTGGAGAGCCGGACCCTCCGCGCGCAAACGAACCGGGTCGGCCGATGGAGACCGTTCGTGTCCGGGTCGTTCGCCACGCTCAAGTCGAGCCCGCGATTGGCGTCGGTTTCCGAGGTCGTGCCGTATGCGAGGAGCAGTTCGTCGTCAGTCGCTTCGAGCACCAGGCACGGCCGTGGGTGTTCCGAAGGTCCTTCTCGGCGCGGAAAGCGGGCGGTAACAATATCGCCCACCTTGGGCTGGTCGGTGGCTACAGGCATGGCTTCTGCGATCCCTCTGTCGGTTGGCGTTGGCGGTCTCATGTGCAAGACCGCCGGCGACTTCCGGCAACCCGGGATCGAGAAACGCGTTCTTCGCGTCACCCTTCGGAGAGTTCTTTAGAGGATGGCCAGTCCATCGAGCTCAACGGTTGGAAGGGGCAAGTGCACCTTGACCCAAGGATCTGAACATGGTCCGCCTGTGCCGGGACCGGAAACAGCCTGCGTCAGATGCCAAGTTGCCCGGTCCGGACGCGGTCGCGGGCCGCGAAAGGATCAGGCCGCTACACTCCCCTATTGCTGCTTGGAGCCACTGCCTGGGTTGGCGTCCTTCGCAACAACCAGGCGCCACTGGCCGCGGCCACCGGTCACCATGGGGCTCTCAATTTGCGCCATCTTGCTGAGAATGCCGTTCACGACCCGATTGCGGTTTTCGTCCGCGACCCGCTCGAACACCTGCTCGGGGAGTGTTTCGATGAGTTCGCGTGTCGCGAACGGTTTGGCACGGAGCTCCGGTATCAAGCCCCGGACATGCAATGCCGTGATGATCGCGGTCTTGCGGTCCAGTTCGTGTCCGCGGTCAGAAAGCAGAGATTGGTCTTCATCCGGGTCCATCGGGACTTCAACCGCACGCACGGTCGTGCGGTCTTCCCCGTCCTCGTCCTGGCCCAGGACAAACGCCTCGGTCCGGAACCGGAAGGCGGCGAGTTTGGGCATGCTTCTTTGCTTGTCCTGAGCCACGGCAACGCCGCCGTTCTTCAGCGGCGCAAGGGAGATCTCGGTGTCGACGGCGCTGCGAAGCGCCGAGCTTCCCCGGCCGCCCCGCTCGACGTCTTTTCCGGTGTGATGGACGAGCATGACATGCGCATTGACGGCGCGCGCGATCCGCTCGGCTGCTTGAGCGATGGCGGTCATCGCCGTCGACGAGTTTTCATCGGAGTCGCCCATAGATCGGGCCAATGTGTCGATCGAGACAAGAGCGATCGGCAAGCCAACGTCTTTGATGACGGCGCGCAATTCCAGGATGAAATCCTCGACGGCATCTTGATCGGAAAGATCGACAGCCAAGGTCTTGACAAGGTATGGAGCGGCGTCGGGGTCATGGATGTCATAAGCTTGCATCCTGTCGAGAATGGACGCGGGGGCCTCGGCGCCGACGTGGACGACGATCCCGCGTTTCGTGCGCGCGCCGAAGAACGGTTTTTCGCGGACGATGCAGTGACCGAGATGGCAGACAAGCGCGGATTTTCCCGAGTTGGACGGCCCATAGAGCACCGATGTTTCAGACCGACGTAGCCAGCCTTTGGTTGCGTAGTTCCACGTCAGCACGGGGACGTGCTCGCGTGCGTCGATGAAGGTGTTGCGCCAGTCGTTGGCTGGTTGGGAGTTCGGGTTCGCAAAGGTCATTTTCGTGGTCCATGTGTCTGGTTGGCGATCAATCTGTCATCGTGACAACGGGCAAATAGGGCAGGCTTTTCGCGATCCAAAATCTGCGGAAAATTTTTTTGGGACGGACTTCGTGACGGTGAGACAGCCGGACAGAGGGATATTCTCCGTAGGAGAATATCCCTCTGTCCGGCTGCTCCCGCCCATGTTTTTGAGATCGAGATATCCTGCCCTATGTCCTCTCCATGGAACGACGAAAGATGGAAAGATATCATGGAAAACAAACGTTTGAGCCCGATCGCCTTGTCGGAAGTCGCTCGGCTGATGGCAGTTTCCGAGCGGACTGTCCGCCGCTTGATCGACCGGGGTGAGATCGCTGCCGAGCGCATTGGCGCGACGCTCGCAGTCATACCGAGTGCCCTTCCGGAGCCGCTCGCTGCGAGCGTCGAAGCGGGGAATGCCGAGCCTCTCCTGACGATTCACGACGCTGCCCGGATGCTCGAGTGCTCGCCCATGTTGGTGCGCCGCCTGACATCTCAAGGGAAGCTAAGGGAAATCTGGATCGGCAGTGCGCCCCGGTGGTCCCCCAATGAAGTCGCGGACTTCCTCAGGAGTGCCGAAGAGAAACTTCCATTTTGAGCATGTGAGGTCCGCCCGCCATTTTGCCCGATGGACACGGACGCGAACGTGAGTTGCAACACCGGTTGCAGACATTCGTCCGGAAATCGCGGCGCCGGTCTGGTCGTGGATTCGGTGGATTGCGGGCGGATTTTCCGCCTCCGCTCGCAGCGCTTCATGACCGGGCCCTGGAGGCGTGGTGCTGGGCTGCCCTTCAGTTCCGCACGGCTTCCATCTCGTCGGCGATGAACCCGCAGGCGCGCAAGGTGAGGGTCATGATGGTCAGCATCCTGCCCGAAGTGCCGCTGTCTCCCTGTCCAAACAGTCACATGATCCGCCGGGTGCGATCCCGGTCGGCCTGGTCAAAGTCGATCCAGGCAAGGAAGGACGTCATGCCAGTTCCTCGATTGTCTCATGCATAAGCGACACGGTGCCTTCGCTCATCCAGTGGATCGCAAGGCCATTCACCCGCTTGTCGGGCCAGAGACCCCGGGCAAGCCGGGCATAGGCCATCAGTTGCGGCATGTAGCCGGCGAAGCGGGCCTTTGGATCCGGGCACGCGCCGGACTTGTGATCCACGATCAGAAGGCCGCTGGGCCCCTCGGCGAGGCAGTCGATGATCGCGTTCGTCTCCGCCCCATCGGGCGCGACCTCCTGAACCGGAAGCTCGAGATGAAGCCGGTCATAGCCTTGATCCGCGAGCCAAGCAGCAAGGGCCCTCGCCTGGGTGGCAATCGCGGCAAGCGTGTCCTCCGACAAGCCTGTGGCAGAGGGTAGCCTGTCCGCCAGGTCCGGTCGTTGCGCGAAGACCCTGAATGCGAGGTGCCAAGCCGTGCCACGTTCGGTCGCACTAACGCCGCCAGTGTCTCTGATGCCCGGAGCCAGAGTGAACGTCTGCAAATCCAAGGAGGGCGCGGCGTCTTCGGGCACAAGACCTGAAGGGCTTCGACGCCAAGGCGTGCGGTGAGTCTCCGGCTGCGATTGAGGCTGGCCGTAGCGCGGATGACCGGCAGTTGCGTGTGCCATCGGTATTGCAGGTTTCTCGGGATTGCCAGCGAGAACAAGGGCCGGAAAGGTCTGATCACACAGGGTCAGCGCCGCGACACCCGTCGTAAGACCCGAACGATCCCTCAGCAGGTCGACCATACGCTCTGCTCTCTCGCGTGGCTTCGACTTTTCCTTCGGAAGGGCGAGGATCAACCTGTCGCGGGCGCGAGTCAGCGCAACGTAAAGTTCTCGCGCGGCCTTACGTTCATCGTCCGGTTGACATGCTTCGGCATAGACGGACTGGGTTTCCGGCGCCGCGAAGTTGGGCAGGAAGCGCAAGCCGGCGTGGTCCAACACATTCTCGAGATCGTCGAAGCCGGCAAAGTCGGCACTGAGAGTGCCGGGTCGCTCTGCGATGGCTTGATCGAGGCCGGCAACGATCGTGATTGGCCATTCCCGCCCCTTGGCGGCGTGCCAGGTGCAGATCTCGACGCCTGGCGCCGACCATCCGTCGGGGTTGGGATGGCGATCCCAGGTCTGTTCGGTCTGTCCCGCGATCCAACCGAGGAAGACCGGAACGCCGAAGCCGAAGTATCCCGCCGCCGCGCGCAGCTCTGGCGAGACTCGATCGAAATCCTGCGCCTCGGCCTCCAACCGGGCGAGATCTGCCAGGGCCTGGGCCGGGTTGACCAGAGTGGACGCCCAATCCCGCAAAGCGGTCACGCGCATCAACTGTGCGACGACGTCGGAGACGGGTTTCGCGTCAATCCCACCGGTCAGGGACCGCAGTGTCTCCAGAGCTGCATGCGTTTCGAGGACACCGTCGGCGGCGTTACGCAGCGCGTCTTCCAGAGGCATCCGTGGTGGACCGAGCGTCAGCCAAGTCAGGGCGGCATATCGATCCTCGGGGTCCGCCGCAAAGGCCAGGGCCGCCCGAGCGGCGCGCATCGCGGGAGCAGTCAACCAACCGTCCTGCTGGACGCGCACTGGCAGACCGCGTGCCTCGAGCGCAGCGGCGACTGCGCGCGCCTTGGCGTGCGTGTAGCACAGGACCGCGACGTCGGAGGATTGGGTCAGTCTCATTGCCTTGGTGGTCTTGTCGAACACCATTGCTCGGTCTTCCAACAAGTCCGCCACGCGGTTCGCGACGCAGTCCGCCATGGTGTCGGAACGGCCGCCAGGAAGTTCGATCACCTCAAGTGCGGTCTCGCCCGTCTCGGCGCACTGCGGGGCGAGTGTGTCGTAGCCTTCGGGGAACAGCACAGGGCCGAGCGCGTTTACCACAGCCATGATGCGGGGATCCGAACGCCAGTTGCGGTCGAGGGGCGTGACCGCACCCAGATGCGCCCGTTGCAGGGCCGCTGACAGCCGCGCGTCCGCGCCCTGGAACCCCATGATCGACTGCTTGGTGTCGCCCACGATCAGGGCACGCGGTGCCTCTCGCGCGAGCCGCCACAGAAAAGCGAACTGCACTGGATTGGTGTCCTGGAACTCGTCAATCACGACGCAGTCGATCTCCCCCAGGACCGAGCTCAAGATTTCGGGGCGAGTGCGCAGCAGCGCCTCGGCTTCGACGATCATGTCGGCATAGTCGATCAATCCGGCGCGGCGCTTGGCTTCCTGATAGGCCTCCAGCACCTCCTGCGCGCCTGTCACAAGGGCCGTCAGATGATCGCGGGCAAGTGCAAGAGGACCGGGGTGGCGTGGGAGCGCGTCTGCGGCGTCGATCACGGCTTGGGCGAAGTTGTCGTAGCCCGCCGGGGTCGTTGCTCCGCGCTTTGACAGGCGTAGGGAGCGCAATTTCTGCCAGAGGGCCCAGTCTTGTTCCAACACGCCGGGGCGCTGGGCGCGTCGCAGATCTCGATGGTTGTTCGAGAACGTATCGACCGCAGACTTGTTGCCCGAAAAGGCCGCTACAATATTGTCCGGGAATGCTTCGAGCAAGGCTGCAACTGCCCGGCGCAAAGTGTCGGTCAATGCCGTGCCATCCACCTCACAGGGGCCGTAGCCTGCGTTCAACGCGTCAATCGCCGGCGCAAGTATGGCAGGCGAGGCGCCACGGTCACCAAGCCCCCGGATCAAGTCGACTGTCTTCAGGATGTCGGCGCGAAACTGATCCTCGGCGCTGGCGCCTGACATCCAGTTCCAGCTGTAGCCGAAACGGGCAAGGTTCTCCATCAGCGGCGAGAGTGCCGAACAGTGGGCCATCTCCATCCGGATCAGAAGGTCGCGTTCCGGTTCGCTCAATAGACGGGACTCGGGCGAACGGCCGGCGGCGAAGGCGTGTTCGATCAACAGGCGCTGTCCGAGGGCATGGATCGTGCCGATATAGGCTCGGTCGATCTCAAGCGCGTCCTGGATCCGGCCCCGGGCCATGAGTTCCCCGCGAATCCGGCTGCGCATTTCTGCGGCTGCGGCTTCAGTGAAAGTCACGGCGAGGATGCGCCCAGGAGCGATGGCGCCGCTTTCGATCCAGCCCGCGACCTGCCGTTGGATGTGCGTTGTCTTGCCGGCGCCTGCACCGGCGGGAACGAGGGAAAGATGGGTCATGCGTCCTCCTCCTCGTCAGGCAGGGTGAAAGCAGCAACAAGGGTGTTGCCGTCGAGTGCATAGGCCGAAATCCCTCGATCCTTGAAGGCCTTCGCGTCGCCTGCCCGGTTCAAGCGGATTGTGCCTGCGGCGACCTCGGCGACGACCCGAGCAAGGTGGTCCATTGCATTGACGGACGCGTCCGCGCTGACCGCTTCCGTCCTCGGGATCTCAGCCCCCGCTGCATCCGAAAGGACCGTGCTGTCCAGCATGGTGTGATAGGCCGTGACGACCTCGGCCCCCTCGGCCACCAGCCGGGTGAGCGCTGTCTCTGCCGCGGGCCTTTCGAGCATCGCACGGTAGAGCGCAACCTGAAGATCCCACCCTTTGGCCATTCGATCCCGCCGGCCGGACGCCCGAGATCGCTTGTGATCGACGACCAGAATGCGGCCATCGGGAAGGCGCAGCAGACAGTCCGCTCTGCCTTGCAAAAGGAGCCCACCATGGTCACCGCTCAACGCGATTTCGTTGTGCAGCACTTCCGCTCCGGTGGCCGTGAGGAAATCATTCCATCCCGCGGCGACTTCATTGGCCTCACGCAGAAGGCTGCGCCGTTCCGTGGCCCATTGCGGGCCAGCCAACCACGGTGCATGGCGCTGGATCGCGTTGTCCAGGATTTCGGGTATCGCGGCGAGAAGGCGATCTGCTTCGGGCGCCGGCGCTCCCTCGGGGAAGCCATCTTCCAGCACCTGGTGCAGGATGTTACCGAGCGTCATCACGTCGAGCGTCTCTGGCGCCCAAGTCCGGTCCTTTGCGTCGAGCTCTTCCAGCACCCAGGCCAGTGGGCTGACCAGGAGCGTCTCCAGGCGCGATGGTGATTGCGGACGCATGGCTCCCGAAGCGTCCTGACGCAACAGCAGCAGGTCAAGCCCGGGCCGATCCGGAGTGCCGAGTCCCCGGTTCAGGTGCAAGTGGCCGTCTGAGGGCAGGATCGGGTGGCCACTCGTAGGCTCAGCTTCAAGGCGCTGCGCGGCGACCGGCCAGGTTGAGATATCTTCGGCACGGATGTCACGCACGAAGTCAACGGGTTCTTCGAAGCCCAACATGTGAGTGATCAGTGCCAACCCCACGGACGGCGACTGCCGGTCACCGCGGAGGTCCATCGCCGGCACCAACAGCGTCAGCCCATCGGTCGCGGCGCCAAGCTGCCGACGCAGCAGTTCCAGCCCCCTGGCCAGTTTCTCGCGCCGTCCCGGCAGCGCCAACCCGGTTGTCCTGATCTGGGCAATCTCGGCCTCAGTGAAGAATGGATCCGTGCCCGGCTGGCGAGGCCACGAGCGTCCCGCCATGCCCAGAACGATCAGTTGCCGAGCCCCTCGCCACGGTAGGGCGGCTTCCGTGAACAGTGAAACGCCTTCGACAATCCGGTCCCCCACGGGGGCGGAGACCGGGGAAATCGCCACTATCCTCCGCAGCAGAGGCCAGTCGATCGTCTCTTGCGTGACCGCTCGAAGAGCCGCGATCCTCGGGCGGAGCCCGGCGTCAGGTGCAGCCCGTGCGATCGCCCCCAGCCGTGCAAACAATTGGTCAGGCGTTTCACAGGGGCGTAGGGCATCCCAAACTTCACGCGCGGCTCCGGTCAGATCGGATGCGGCCCGGGACCATCCCCGTTCGATTACCCGCCGCGCCATCAAGTTTCCGATTGCGCGCGGCCAAGGCATCAACGGCGACACGCACAGCGACGCTATTGCTGTCCGAGGAGCTGGCCCTTCGAGCACCACGAGCAGCAAACCAAGCAGTTCTGATGTTATGTCGCGTTCCAACGCGGTGGCGGGTTGCCCGGACAGTGGTAGACCGACCCGGTCGAATGCGTCGCCGAGCGCGGCATCGTATGCCGGGTCATCGGGCGCAAGCACACCCAATTCCCCAACAGAGGAGACGGTGCCATCGTCGAGCATCCGCCGGGCCAGCGCCGCGGCGAAGTCGGACTCCTCGCGTGGATCGCGCAGGCCGTAGCAGGCAATCGTATCATCAAGGGGAATAGCCTCGGTCCATTGACCGAGGTGCCGCTGCACCTTCTGCAAGGCGGTGTCGCCCGTAGTGTGCATGACTGGCTGCCGAGCGCGCCAGTCGTTCAGAGCGGCCTCGGGCGCTGTGCCATGATGAGCAAGAAGCGTTGCAGCGAGGGCGGTTTCCGCTGGCGTGGCGAACGCGCAGGGCGTTGGGTCGAGAAGCGGGAGTGCCTCCAGTGCAGCCATGGACGGGCTGCGCAGGACATGCGCCCAGATGTTCAGAGGACCTTGGGCCACACCGATCCCGCTCCACAAGTCTTTCAGTGCTTCGAGATGGGTCCGTGCCCGGCTGGACGGCAAGAGGCTCGGGTTGATCTCGTCAGGGTCAAGACGCGAGGTCGAACTGGCAACCATCGAGAGTGCGGCTTCCACAGCACGCGATGTTTCAGTTGGCGCAGCGTCGAAGCTTCGGGACCACGGGGCGGTGGGGTCCGAGAGGTGTTCGGAAAGGCGCAGATCCGGCGCTCTCGGGGAAAGGTAGGTTTCGGCGAGGAGTGAATCGGTGACATGTCTGATCGCCCCGGTTTCGGGACTCCGTGTCAGGAGAGGATCAATGCGCATCGTCGGACGCTCCATGGGAATCGCTACATCTTTACTTTGAAGGATCTTTGCGTCTGAGGGTGTCAAAATCTGTCATGGCCTTTGTGCAAGCCGAATACTCTCATGGAAGCGCGGGAAAGTCGGTTCGCTGATGGTGGGCGACCATCTCGCGCAAGGCTGTTGGAGCAATAACCTCGACCTGATCGCCCCACCGGTAGAGAAACCATGTCATTTCCAGTAGGCCTGAAGCTTCGAAACGAACGGTCAGCGCGCCGTCGGGTTCGTCGATCGTGTCCTGCGCAGGATGAAACACAAACTGTCGTGCCGTTGGCGCGGCCTCTGGTGTGAAGCGCCAGACTACTGGTCCAAACTCGGATTCCGCGTGGTAGGATCCGAATGCGCGTGCCGCATAGGCGGCAAGGTCGAACTCTGGCTCGCGTTGGAAGCTTCCAGGAAGGATTTCTGCGGTTTCGATCCGGTCGAGGCGAAAACGTCGAAAGACACCGTCACCGTCTACCGGGCGTGCGACCAGATAACGGCGAGTTCCCAGCAGCAGCCCATGCGGCTCGAGAATCCTCTCCTTGGGTCGGTCGTCGTTGGCCCCGCGATAGGAGATACTCAGCTCCCAGGGTGCACGTAGTGCCTCTGTCAGAGTCCCGAGCAGCGCGGTATCGGCAACAACTTTTGGTCCAGGACGGGAGGCGAAGCCCTGTGCTTCCAGCAGTGCCTCGGCATCAGCCTCGGTCCGGCGTGCGAGCGACGATGGCATCGCGGCCAACAGGCGATCTCTGAGTGCCCGAAGTCGCGTGGCTTCATCCGGGGCTCCGTCCCGATCAGCGCGCCTCGCGGCCATGTCGAGAGCCGCAAGCTCACCGTCACGGACACCTTGAGCCTGGAGCCATCTTGGATCAGGGCGCGGCAGATGCCACCTGCGCCGACGGTCATCGTCTTCCTTGACATGTGCCTGAGGAAAAGTGGCTTCGAATGCACGGACCATCCGCTGTGCTGTTCGATGGTCGCACCCGAACTCCTCGACGATCTCGCGAAGAGAGACGCCTTCGAAACGGGCCGCAGCCATGTCCGCAAGGCGAAGGAGATCTGCGGCCTTGCTGAACGACATCGAACCTCCAATGGGCGGTGACAGGTTCTGTCAGGGTGTTTCGGTTTGGTAAGTAAGTCAACGCATCATGAAGGGACGACGGTTCAGGATGGAGATGGTCAATCGAAGTCGCCCCCGATGATCACCCGGATCGGGACTGGCCATCAGGAAAGGCGGGACACGCATCACAGCTGTGTCGACCCGGCCGGGAATGATCCGGAGTTTGACGTTAGCCTCGAACATGCTCCGCGCACTCTATCTCACCCGCACGGTGCAATCGAAAATGGTCAGGCTGACTGCCATTATTTCCGGATCTGGGGAGACCAACCCACTCCCTCCGAAGATTCGAATCGGGGTGAAATATGGGAGTTTCGACTGTCCGAATTAGGAACGCATTGTAGCTCGCGGTTGAACTCGTTCCAAACCGCGAAGCGGCGCGCCGGTGCATAGACAGTGACGACTTGGCCTTTTCATCCCAAGATGGTTCCGACGTCATCTCGAACGGGCGGTGCGGACCATGTCTTTGCACCAAAGGATCCTCCCGTCGGTGACCCAGAAATGACAACCACACTCCGTCAATTGTCTGACCGAAGGGGAAACACTGGGGCGGTTGAGCAGGTCCAGGGAGACCGTCCACCTGGGCCGCCTGTTCTTGCTGAGAGAAAGCATGATCGTTTCACCACAACCGCCGGGGCAGGCGAAGCAGGCCCACTTGTCGATACCATCACGCACGATGGTCATCTCCCCGGCCTTGATCTGATCCGGCGTCGGGTGCGTCGGCGTGATCAGGGCGACCAGGTCAGTGCGCGGGATGATGCGGAAGAACTCAAGGCTCTTCCGCAAGAAGTCGATCATCATTCCGCTCACCCGACGCGATCGAGGAAGGGGTCGACGTCGCCGAGACCCCAGTATTCCTCGCTCCCGCAAACCGGACACGTCGCCTTTTGTTGCGCCGACTGTGTCCGGTCGAGGCCTTTGTCCAGCTTGCGATAGCGTTGCCACTTCCAACCACCGGTGCCGCGGAAGTCGACGAGACCGGCGAGCAGTTCGTTCACGGCCATGGTGGCGGCCTCGGTGGTGAAGGTCGCTACGGCCGGTGAAGGGTTGCCCGCACCGCGGACGTAGGCCTCGGTCTTCTGGCGTTCGTATTCGGCAGGATCAGAACGTTGAAGATCCTCTTCCCGGGCCCGGACCGGATCGACCGTGCCGCGGCAGGCGAGACAGGCCGACGTCGGGAACAGGAGGCTGACCCGAGCGGCCATCTCAAGCTGGCCGGGCTTGCCATCATCGCGGGGCATCAGGAGGAGCCCAACATCGATCACCGGGATCAGGTAGAAGTGCGCGAGACGGTTGAGGTAGAGGCGACCTGCGTGATCGTCTGTGCAGCCGAAGACGATATCGCAGGATTTCAGGGCGTCGCGCATGTGCGGGGCATCGACCCATGCGTTCAGGGAGCGGATCTCGACGTCGAGCCCCATCATCGAGACCTCCCGCACCATGACGTCGACCTTGGGAACCGCGTTGTCTGCGTCCTTCCAGGTGGCACCATGCAACCGGTTCAGATTGGAATGCTCGACGATGTCTTCGTCGATGACAAGAATCCGGCCCACGCCGAGTCTGGCGAGAAGCTGCACCACGGCGCTGCCGGTGCCGCCGCAACCGACGACGGCGACAGAGAGTTGCCGCAACAGAATGTTTACCTCTGGTCCGAAGGCCAGCGCCTGGCGAGAGAGGACTTCCGAGGTCGCCGGCTCGTCGATGGCTTGGATCTCGAAGCGAGTGCCGATGCAGGTGATGCGTTGGCAGAGCCTGGGGGCGATGTCTTCCTCCCACACCCGTGCCCGATAGAGGTCGTCGCCAACCTGCACGATGCTCACCAGACGCGCCCTGGAGCCATTCCGGTTCCTGGCCATGATGAAGAGATCGCGTTCGTTACGGTCGTCCTGCGCCGAGAAACCGTCGAATCCCCCTGGGTGGCTGTGAACAATTGCCGGCACCAACCCCTCCGCCGCCGCCCGACGGCAGAGCTGTGCGAAGGAGTTGCTGCTCCAGGTGACGTGCTTGTGGCTGGCGTTGACGCGGTCCTCCAGCGGGATGGCGATGACCTCGTAAGAGGTGTATCGCGTTCGCGGCTCCTGGTCCCAGGGATCCTGAGCGATCTCGCTCGTTCCGAGCAGCATGTAGGCCGCGCCTTCATGCCCCTCGGGATGTGCGAGCAATGCTTGCAGTTTGTCGCGGTGGCGCGCGTGCAGGATGATGTCGGTGCGTTTCATGCGGCCACCTCCAGGGCTTCCTCAACCCGCTTGACCATCGTCCAAATGCCGTCGATGCCCGGACGCCACTGATTGTTGTGGCGCGACCACCGCTGCCAGCTCTGACCGTCGAAGGTCTGACGAGCCTGCGTGCAGCGCGGTTCACGCTGCCCAGAGACGAGTTTCAGATGCGGCGCCGCGTAGAACATGTCCGGCGCGACATCGGGATACGACTGCGGCAAAAGGATCAGGATGTCCGCCTTCGCGACCTGAAACTTGCCTTCCGGCAGCGTGACCCCGGCCAGGATCACGCCTTTCTTCGCACCTTCGACGACCTCTCTGAAGGCAATGCCGCGCCCTTCGAGGTAGCTGCGATCCTGGCGTGGAAGGAGGTTCATGCCGCACCCCCTTCCGTGGTCTGGCACACGCCAGTGAAGAAGTGCTCCAGGCCCGCGTCAGCAAGGCAAACGAGGTCGGTGTCACCGACCTGGATATCGTCCTTGCCGGGGATCACCTGCCAGACAGCGAACTTTTCGGGATCGACCCCGGCCAGCTTCTTGAGCACGCGCCCGCTGATGACCCTGTGGCCCCATTCAAGGCGCTTGCCATCAATGTCGAAGCGGAAGGATTCAGCGCTCGGGAAGACCAGGAAGCGTTCGACCTGTCCCCGGCGAAGGTCCGTGGTTTCCTCGAGGCGCAACTCCTCGAGTTCACCGCTGCGCAGCATCTGGAACACCAGGTGCTCCTCGGCCTTCCGGAACCCGGCCCCCTCGATGATCTGGCGGCCCGTCGGGGTCGGGTCCTCGATGGTTGCGGGAGTGAAGTTCAGGTGTTCGTTGCCGATCATCACCTGGTAGGGCCCGTGGTCTCGGGGCTTCCGCCCCTCTTTCACGCAGGCCAGGATGTCCTCGATTTCAACGCCAACTTTCATGGCAGCATTCCTTTGCTCGATAGTGCCGCAGCGGCAGGTTTCACTTGCATACCGGGCCTCCGTAGACCAATACTGGATTTGAGTCCCGATGCGGACAGTCTGTATCTGGACTAAAATTGTTGTCAAGTCCACAATCGGACTGGGAGGCCGAAATTGATGACGCATGCGCAACCCGGGTCGGCAGCGGCCGCGGGGACAGATGGGATTCCAGCTGCCATGGAAGCCTTTTCGAACCTGTCGGAAGCCTGGGGACTATCGACCGAAGAACAGATCACCTTACTTGGAACCCCAGGGCGTTCCACATTCTTCAAATGGAAGAAATCCGGGGGCAATCTGCCCAACGATACCGTCGAACGGATTTCTCATTTGCTCAGCATCTACAAAGCACTACAGATACTACTTCCTGACCACCACGCGGCAGATGCATGGGTCAAGAAAGACAACGATTTCTTCGAAGGCCAGTCGGCCCTGGAGGTCATGCTAAATGGACAGGTTGCCGACATTTACAGAGTGCGGGAGTATGTGAATGCCCAGCGCGGCGGCTGACTTCCCCGTCGTCGATCTCCACGGCGACTTCTTCAACTTGATCCCGTCTCGTTTTCCCCCGGTCGATCTCTTCGAACGGATTGCATCGGGACGGGACACCGAAGTTGCTGAAATAGAGAACGCTACGAATCCGCGGATTCGGGCAGAAGGTAGGCTCACCGCTGAGTCACCATACGCCGTGGACGAAAGACCGCCGAAACTACAGAACTGGAACCTTGCGCCTTTCTCGTATCCCAACCCGGAGGGGAGCGTTCTTTTTGACAGAACGGTCCAATGCCTCGAGCTTTCTGGGGATGTCCAAACCGCGCTCGCTGTTTCGGTAGCGAAGCGAGAGCGCTTCCTGCGGAGGACCAGCGAAAGTCCCATCGGCCTCGACATGAGGATGCTCAAGAGGGCGGTGAAAGGTAGGTTCATGGACGCCAGGGTGGCGACGACCTCCTTGGACGAGAGCCGGCTCCGGGAACTTGGGGAGTCGATATTTCGAGCCGCCAGGGAAGCGCAATGTGATGGCGTAATGTTTCATACCCGAGAGAGACCGTCGGGAATCCGGATCGTCGTCTTGAATGCCAATGTTCTGGAGCGCGCCATCCAGTGCGAACACTACCGGTTCCAATGGAATGGAAACCGGGTGTCGAAGATTTACACCTTCGACAATACGGCCCCCACTTTGGACAATTGGATCGACCCCGAGGATTTGAAAGGCGAAAGGGATCTGTTTGCAGCGTGATACTGGGAGCGCCAGAGGAAACCGGTGTTCTGCCCCCACAGACTTTCAGGCTTGACGGAACGGGTTGACGTTGCCGCCGCCCGACGAAGGTGCCGCGACTTCCGTCAATGCCGGACGGACCGTGACGTGGGGCGTCCGCCGTTCCCGGGCAGGGCTCGATGCCCCCGGGGTGGCCATCAGCGTGGAGCTCTCGCACGACCGTGAACCGGTCGGCACCGTGGGCGGTCACATGGTTTCGAGCAACGGGACCCGGTTTCGGCGATGGCGGCGGACGAGGTGTTTCTGCTGCGGGCCCGACGGGATCGGGCGGGCCGACGGAAAGCGCCGAAGGGTGTCGTCGATGTCAGGGAAGATTGCGTTGAGTTCGGCCCAGGCCTCGGCGCCCATGGCCTCGCGCGCCTGTTGCCCCGGCAACAGGGTCTCCGAGGGCACGCCCTCTGCGAAGACGATTTCGTGGGCGTCGCAAAGCAGGTGGAGGTAGCGAACCGGCCCGGGACGGGCGTCGGACCTGATCCCGGGCATCCCGGTGAGTTTCGTCGCCGCGACCAGCACTTCCTTTCCCCCGGTCATCCGCTCGACGATCCGGCTCCGGATCAGCATCCGGTGTTGCGGCGAGACCCATAAATCGCGCGCAGGGCGGCCGGAGCCAAGTGCGCCGGCCCGGATGCGGATCGGGGCAAGGGCGGGCGTGCGCGCGACGGTGGAGGTCCCGATCCAGCGGACCACCTGCGCGCCGTGGTCGCGGGTGATGACCTCGTCGCCGGGCTTGAGGCTTTCAATCGGCACTTCGCCCCAGGGTGTGAGGATGCGCGTGCCACGGGCGTAGCAGGCAACGCCGGTGTTCTCGACGGTGAAGAACGAGCTGTCGGCGGAGGCGCCGGTGAAGGTGAGGCTGTCGCCGGGCTGGAACTGGGTGTTGTCGCTGTAGTTGGCGTCGACCCCGTCGTTCGACTGGTTGAGGACCCCGTCGTCGGCCCGGTCGGCATAGAGCTCGAAGATCGAGTCATAATAGCCCGAGAGGTCGATGAAATCGTTGTTGGTGCTGTCGCCGTCCGAGATCGTGCCGGTGTTGCCGGTGTTGAAATCGGTGATGACGTCAGCGCCGTCACCGGGATTGTAGACGAAGGTGTCGTCGCCGGCGCCGCCGGTCAGGCTGTCGTCGCCGGTGCCGCCTTCGAGGAAATCGTCGCCGGCGCCGGCATTGACGGTGTCGTTGCCGCCATAGCCTTTGATGTATTCCGCGTCACCATCGGTGCCGTCGATCTGGTCGCCGTCGGCATCGGTGGCGCCGGGGCCGCCGCTATCGTCGCCGGCGGTGCCGTCGACCACTTCCATGAAATCCGCGAACTCGCGGTCGGCCCCAAGGTCGTTGGTGTCGGAAGCGACGCTATCGAGCGTCAGCGACTCGATGGGCTTTGCTTCGTAGGCATCATCGACGAAGCCGGGCGCATAGGACGGCGCGAGGTAGAGATTGCCGGAGGTGTCCTGGAAGACAACGACCCCCATCGATACGGTCGATCCGTCGACATAGGTGATGGTCGCATTGTAGACGACGGTGGAATCGTGGGTTTGCAACGGCCCGCCGTCGATCCGGAAGGTGTCGTTCGACGACGTATTGTCAGTATCGTAGACCCCGCCGACACCGCCCGAGAAGCTGTTGGCGGAAAAAGTCTGCACTTGCTCGTGGAGAGGACTGCCGCTGCTGCCATAGGTATTGCCGACAATCGAGCTTGCGTTCTCCGACTGTTTGTCGCCCTCGAAAGGGTCGAGCGACGCAGCAGTGCCGAGGTAGATGACGTCGAAGGTCGTCGCCATGCTACGCCCCCGATCTCACGGCGGGCATGCCAAGGAGGCCGCGCAGACGCGCCGCCCCGATGACCCTTGCGGCCCGATGTGTCCGCCTCTCGGACATGTCTACCCCTTGCCTTCCCGGCCGGCAGCTTGCCGCCGGATGGAGTCACCCGCACACAGGATCACTGGTTCCGGTTGACAATCTCTCAGCCGCGACGGGATTTGTTTTGACAATTTGAGGGCAATTTTCAATTGATGCTTGCGATCTGCGGGTCATCGAACATGGCGACCGGCCGATGGGGACGCGCCAGGGAGGCTGTCCTTGGACCTCTACGACTGGCGGCGGGCACGTCGCGCGAAAAAACTGGCCCTCACGCGGGGCTCCTCTGGCACTGCTGGTTCCAGGGCAGCAGCTCTTCGATCCGGCTCTGCATGTGGCCGCCCACAATGGCGCCGAGGGTCGCGGTCAACCAGGCATGGGGATCGACGCCATTCAGCTTGCAGGTCTCGATCAGCGAGGCGATGACGGCCCAGTTCTCTGCCCCGGCGTCGTGGCCGGCGAGGAGCGCATTCTTGCGGTTCAGGGCGATGGGGCGGATGGTCCGCTCGACCGGGTTGTTGTCGAGTTCGATCCGGCCGTCGGTCAGGAATCGGCAAAGGCCGTCCCAGTATTTGGCGATGTATCTCAACGCTTCGCCGAGTGGCGATTTCGCCGCGACGCGGGTGCGGTGGTTGTTGAGCCAGGCCTCCAGGTCGGCGACGACCGGCGCGGAGCGTTGATGCCGCGCCGCGAGCCGGGTCGCGGGATCACTCCCCCGGATGTCGGTCTCGATCCGGTAGAGCTCGCCGATGCGTCGCACCCCCTCCTCGGCGATCGGTGCCGGGCCGGTGCGGGTAATCTCGACCAGCTTGCGCCGGGCGTGAGCCCAGCAATAGGCCAACTTGATGCCGGGACCGGCGCGGTCGGGCGCAATCAGCCGGTTGTAGCCGGCATAGCCGTCCACCTGGAGGATGCCCCCGAAGCCTTGCAAGATCCGCTCGGCATGGTGACCGCCGCGGCCGGGCGCATAGCTGAAGGCGACACCGGGTGGCGCGCCGCCGCCCCAGGGACGATCGTCGCGGGCCAGCGCCCAGAAGTATCCCGTCCTGGTCTTCCGCTTCCCCCCTTCTCGGCGAATGCCTGCATTCGCCTGCCAGGCAGCGGGATCGAGCACCGGGGCCCGGGTCTCGTCCATGAAGAGCTTGGTCGACCGCTGCAAGTCGGCCATCAGGGCGTCGAACACCGGGCGCAGCTCGAAGGCGGCGCGGCCGACCCAGTCGGCCAGGGTGGAGCGGTCGAGGTCGACACCCTGGCGGCTGTAGATCTGGGCCTGTCGATACAGCGGAAGATGGTCGGCATACTTGGAGACGAGAACATGCGCGACCGTCGCCTCGGTCGGTAGCCCGCCCGGGATCAGCCGCGCCGGTGCCGGGGCCTGCACCACGCCATCGGTGCAGCTGCGGCACGCATATCTGGGCCGGCGGGTCACGATGACCCGGAACTGCGCCGGAATCACGTCCAGCCGTTCCGAGACATCCTCGCCGATGCAATGCAGGCTGCCACCGCAGGCGCAGATCAGGCTCTCGGGCTCGACCACCTCCTCGATGCGCGGCAGGTGCCTGGGCAGGGATCCGCGATTGGCGGCGCGGCGCCGGGCAACCCGTTTGGCAACGGGGGCATCGGCTTCCTCTTCGGCCTGGACCGCCGCGATCGCCGTCTCCAGGTCCTCAAGCGCCAGTTCGAACTGATCCGGATCGGTCTTCTCGGACCTGCGCCCGAAGGCGGCCTGCCGGAACGCCGCGACCAGATTTTCCAGCCGCTCGATCCGCTCGTCCTTGCGCTGATTGCGGGCTTCCGAGGCGACCAGCATCGCCTTCAGGGCGGCGATGTCATCGGGCAGATCGGCGGCACTCAGCATGGGCCCGTTCTACCAGATCGGCCCCGGATCCGCCCGGGCAAAGCGCCCCCCGAGTCATCCTGCCGCAGTCATTCCACTGTCTCCGGTGCGCGCGCCGCGATGGCCCGGACACGTCGCCAGTCGAGCCCGGCAAACAGCGCCTCGAATTGGGCGTGGCTCAGCGTCATCAGCCCGTCCCGGATCGCGGGCCAGGTGAAGCTGTGCTCCTCGAGCCGCTTGTAGGCCATCACCAGCCCGGTGCCGTCCCAATAGAGCAGCTTGAGCCGATCCGCCCGCTTCGCCCGGAACACGAAGACCGTCCCGGTGAAGGGCTCCTTGCGCAGCTCGTTCTTGACCAGAGCCGCCAGACCGTCATGCCCTTTGCGGAAGTCCACCGGCCGGGTCGCCACCATGATCCGCACCCGGTTCGACGGGAAGATCATGCCGGCGCCGCCAGCGCGTGCACGAGCGCAGCGATCTGATCCACCGTGGCCCCGGCATCCAGCCGGATCGTCACTGCACCCATGACGATCTCGACACCCTTGGCCGAAACGGCGGCATCCTCCGGTGCCGGCGGCGCCACAACCATCGCGGCGAACTCCACCTCATCCTCCGGCGCGGGGAGAACCAGCTTCCCCTGCCGCGCGAGCGTGCGCCAGGACGACAGGTGGTTCGCCTTCATCCCATACCGCGCAGCGACTGCCTTCACCGTGGCCCCGGGCCGCAACGTCTCCGCGACGATCCGCGCCTTAACCTCGTCAGGCCAGTCCCGCAAACGCCGCCGCCCCTCAACCCGGTCAATGACAACCTCCGCCGGAGTCTCCATGGAGTGAATCCTTCTCGTCAGTCACACAACGAGCGGATCTCAGATAGCGGTGCCGACCAGAAGGTGGGGTCGGAACAGCGGTTACCGCCAGAGTAGTTGCCGTCAAGCAAGACTGCCTACGGTTTCTGGGTCAAGGCACCAAGCTTCAGCGTGTCCGGCGGCGAGGTCATTGGATTTCCTACGCAAGCCTTTCTTGATCGGACCAAGTCGCCGTCCGCTTTTTCAAGCCAACGCGCTTTCCAGCTTAGCCTTCTTCACCCGCCAGTCGGGCATCACCTGATCCAGCTGTTCAAAAAACGCGCGTCCATGGTGCGGATGCTCGATATGGCAGAGCTCGTGGGTGAGGACATAGTCAATCGCGTCGGTCGAAGCCCGGATCAACCTGATATTGAGCGTCAGGCGCCCCCGCGGAGACATCGAAGCCCATCTTTGGCGCATTGACTTGATCTCAATGTGCCTCGGTCGAAAACCTTGGGGATCAGGGAACCGTAACAGGCTGGCCTCCAGCCGTTCCTCGAACTTCGGTCGAGCGTGCGCGCGATACCACGAATCCATCTGCGCCCGGATATCCTCTCGCGCTTGAGGCGAAGGCGTTTCCACAACGAAGTAACCCCCCAGAAGGCGAGTCCTTTTCGACGGACCTTCCACGACTCTCAGCCGGTATTGGCGCCCCAGATAGAGATGGGTTTCACCTGGCAGGAATTGGCGCTCCGGCGTGCGCGGGAGGAATTGCGCGAAATATCTCTGCTGCTTCCGCACCCAGGCTGCACGTTTTCGCAAGACAGCCTCGATTGCATCGTCGGTAGCATCCAGGGGCGCAACGACTGAGACCGATGCATCTGGTTCCACCCCGATCTCCAGTGTCGCCCTGGGACGCCTGGTCAGGGAGTATTCGATCTCACCTTGGCCGTAGCTGACGGATCGTGTTTCCGAGGTCATTCGCGAAACCGAGCGCGCGCGAGGTTCATGATGCCGAGTTCCAACTCGTCGATTTCTTCCACGGGGAGCGCGACGGCCCTTTCGTCCCGAAGCACGTCAAAAAAGTAGTCGTCGATCGCGTTGCGCATGTTGTTCTGCGCAACTTCGTTGGACCAGACACCTACGATAAGATGGCCCTTGATGAGTTGGACGAGCTCCGCTGCTACCTCAGCGGTCATGTCCGGGTCGAGTGAAGATCCATCGCCCGTCTTCAGATTGCCGTCGAGGATCCCAAAGAACGCCTGCCCGTCCTCATCTCCACTCAAGCTCAACGGGAACGCGCGGCCATGGTCCTTCTTCGCGACCTTGCTCGCAAGCTCCACGACTGAACTGAGGTAGTCCTTCTCGGACAACCGCCGTGCGCGATAGGCCTCGATCGTTTCTTCCAGCATCCGTGAGAAAGTCTCATAGAAGGCCGGGTCCTCCTCCATGCGCTCGGTGATCACCCGCCGCGTCGCACTTGCAATCCGGTCGGCCTTGGAGGCGTCCGACGGTCCGGTCTCGTCTACGACCGCTTTCAGCGCATCCGGATCGTTGATGTTCACGATCTCGATGATGGTTTCGGCCGGCATCGCCACGACATGGTCGTCGAGGAGTTTCTGGATTTTCGGTTCGTATTCCCGGATATCCACCGTCTCCTGATACCGCCGCTGCACCGATTTCCGCAGCTCCAAGAACGCGATCCAGTCTTTCTTCATCTGGCCGACCTGTGCGTCCGACAGCACATCAAAGATCTTGTCGGACGACATGGAAATGTGAAGGCAGCGGCCGAACTCGCGGAGACGATCATAGAACTCGTCGCGCAGGGCATCGTCGGCCAGTAGCTGTTCGAAGGCTTCCATGTCCTTCTTGTTGCGGATCGTCTTGAACATGTCCCACAGCTGATCGTGGAGCTGTGGCAGACGGCGGATCTCGTCGCGGACATCGTGCACGCTCCCGGCGAGATCAGCCTCGTCGAAGCCCTCGAACGCGCTGTATGTGCTGAGCGCGCTGTCGAGTTCACCGAGCAGTCCCTCATAGTCGAGGATGTATCCGAACCGCTTCTCGGTTCCGTCCTCCTCGTGCAACCTGTTCACCCTGGCAATCGCCTGAAGCAGGTTGTGTTCCTTCAGGCCCTTGCAGATGTAGAGCACCGTATTTCGCGGAGCGTCGAAACCGGTGAGGAGCTTCGAAACAACGATGAGGATCTCCGGGTCACCGGAGCCCTGGAAAGCCTCGATGACCTTTCGGTTGTATTCGTCTTCGGTCCCGAAACGGGCCATCATCTTCTTCCAGAACGCCTGCACGCGATCGGTGCTCTCCTGGTCGACTTCCTCGTTGTCCTCCTTGTCCCCCGGGGGTGAGATGACGACCTCGCTGGACACGTGGCCGATCTCATCGAGAACTTCCTTGAACCGGATTGCTGCGACCTTCGACGGCGCTACGAGTTGGGCTTTGAAGCCCGTCCCCTGCCAGAACTGGCGGAAATGTTCCGAGATATCGAACGCCTTCGCACGTATCGCCTGCTCGGTCTTCGAGAGCGCGTCCATCTTGGAGAACTTGCGTTTCAGGTCGGCCTTCTGGCTGTCGGTGAGGCCCTCGCTGATCTTCTCGAACCACCGGTCGATCACCACGCCGGAAACCTGCTGATCGACCATCCTCCCTTCATAGAGAAGCGGAACGACGGCCCCGTCTTCGACCGCCTGGTCAATTGCGTATTTGTGGATCAGGTCTCCGAAGGTCGAGAAAGAGTTTCGTTCACGCTTCAGAAGGGGCGTGCCCGTGAACCCGATGTAGCACGCCTTGGGAAGAAGGCGCCGCATCTTCTGGCCGAACTGGCTTTCACCCCCATACCGCCCGGTGTGGGACCTGTGGCTTTCGTCCACCAAGACGAAGACGTTCGGGTCCTCATCGACGTCCTGCGCCTTGTTGAAGGCGGTATCGAACTTGTTGACGATGGTCGTGATCAGCTCCGTCTTGTGGTGGATCAGGTCGAGCAGGTTCGCACCGCTGGTCGCGCGGACGGGTTCCATGTCACAGGACGTGAACGTGCCCTTGATCTGCTTGTCGAGATCATCACGGTCGGTGACGATCACGATCCTGGGGTTGGTGATCCCGGCATCCAGGGCCAGGGCCTTCCCCAGCATCACCATGGTCAACGACTTGCCGGAGCCCTGGGTGTGCCAGATCATGCCGCCTTTGCGCCGGCCATCCGTGTCGAACTGGTTCACCCGCTCGAGAGCCCGCCGGATACCGAAGAACTGCTGGTGACGGGCGATCTTCCGGACGCCGCCGTCGAAAACCGTGAACGTGCGGATCATGTCGAGCAGCCGCTCCGGACGCGCGAGAGCAAAGAGCAGCCGATCCTGTTCACTGATCGCGCGCGGCCCCTCGGCCACCATCTCGTCGAAGTAGCGACGGGCCGGCGCGAACTCGCCCGAGAAGATCGCGCGCAGCTCATCCGCTCCCATGGAGCGCTCGAGAACCTGGGCGATGTCCTCGTCCCGATCCTCCTCGTCACGCCAGGCATGCCAGAACTTCAGCGATGACCCGACCGTCGCATACCGGGCCTCAGAACGGTTCATCGACATCAGGACCTGGGCGTAGTGGAAGAGCTGCGGGATGTTGTCTTCGTTCTGGTAGAAGATCAGGTCGGTCCCGGCCTTGCGCACGCCCTCGGTCGGCCGCTTGTTCTCGATCACCAGGATCGGGATCCCGTTCACGAAGGCGACGATATCGCACCGCCGGGTCTGGCTGCTGAGCGTCCGCTCCATGGAGAACTCGGCAGTGACATGGAAGACGTTGTTCCCGGGGTTCTCCCAGTCGATGTAGCGGAACGAATAGCTTTTCGAATCCCCGTCGATCGCCTTGGTGATGGTCGTGCCGAGCACCAGGGTGTCGTAGATCTCCTGGTTCGTCGCCTTCAGACCCTTCAGCTTGTCCGGCGTCGGCTTGATCCTTCTCAGCGCCTCGTGTGCGTCCTCCAGGTCGAACGCGTAGTCCTTGCCCCGGTGCGTGAAGCTGTTGAGCCGCATCACCTGTTCGACCAGGACGTCATCAAGGATCACGTTGCGCAGCCGCCCGCCGCGGAGTTCGAGCGCCCGTTCCTGGCTCAACGGTTTGCATCCCAGCGAGACCAGCAGCTGCATCGCCGGGATCTGCGACTGGTATTTCTCGATGGGGGAGAAGGTCATCTCACGGCTCCGGGATCACGATTTACTTGTCAGAAACGGTTTGAATGGATACTTATCCATCAAAGGATTGGGAATTACCCGGTCGACATTGGGGTCCTGGAGCTTCCAGGGCCCCTTTGTTTTTCTCGGTTTCAGGGGAAGCATTTGAGCCCTCCGAGCTTGGGTTCGATGATGTCGAACGCCCGGTTCGGCTGCCCCGGTTTCAGGTGCGACAGCGCAATCGGGCGTGCGGTCAGGTCGGCGAGTTGCAGCCCCGTCGAGTTCGCCGCCTTCGACATGAACACGGGCTGGAAGTCGAACCGACTGAAGTCGTGGCGCTTGTAACCCCAATGCCCATCATTGCCGGCGATCCTGCGGAACTCGAGCTCGAGCTCGCGGTCCTCCTTGGCGCCCCGGCTCTCGAAGACGACGTGGACGGTGCGCCCCTCCTGCCCTTCGCGCAGCATCATCGAGTGGAGGCGCTCCATGCAGAAATGCATGGCGATCTCGTAGGGGTTCCAAGGGTCCGAATACTTCTTGATGAGGCGGGTCTTGTCGATGACCGAAGCGAAGATCGTCATCGGCGCGGCCTCGATCAGTCCGTTGAGACCATCGTAGAAGCTCTCGCGCAGCTTGCGGTCGGTCATGAGCAGGCCGAACGGGCCGATACTCTTGCGGATGTCGCGCTCGTGGAGGACGACGGCATCGTGGCCCCAGACCCTGAACTTGAGGTTCTGCATCGCCGGCGCGATGACACCGGTGTAGTCCGACTTCTTCATCACGCAGAACGAGAGCGCGAACACCGGAAACTCCGGGTCGATGCTGGTCAACCCGTGGTCGCCGCTCTCGTCGGCGTAGACGATGAAATCGGAATGGTCAGCCACCACCGCCCTCCGGGCTCACCCGCCACTTGCCCGTGAGCAGCTTCTGCATGAGACCGCGTTTCTGCTGGGTCAGGGCGTCGATTTCTCTTTGTGTGCCATCCAGGTCTTGGCGAAGCCCCCGGAACAGCTCGGCAATCGCCTCCTGCTCCTCCAAGGGCGGCACCGGAAACGGAATGCGGCGGAACTCGCTCCAGCGGAGGGAGCCGCGCCGGTCGACCGACGCGCTGGTGTTGACCTGGTAGATGTGGCGGTAGAGCCCGGTCTTGAGCAGCGCGAAGGCGTAGTCCGCGTTGACGCGCTTCGGGTCGAACCGGAACACCGTATAGATCGGGCTGACGAGACCGACGTCAGCGAGGTTCTGGAGGCCGATGGAGCCCTCCTCCACATGGTTGCTCGGGAACCCGAAGTCGCCGCGCCAGATCCGCTTGTAGCCTCCCAGATCGCCGCTGAAGACCTGCTTCTTGAAGTAGTCGAGAGAACGGACGAAGCCGCTGTGCTTGGTGCAGGAAAGGACTTCGGCCTGTTCGCAAGAGGCATTTCGCTCGGAGATTTCGCCTGCGATTTTTCCAATCGGGAGGCATGTCCAATTCGCCGGAAGAGAGAACCAGCGATGATCGGTTTTGTCGTCGGTGCGGCGGAACTCGGGGAACTGACGAGCGCCAAACCCCACGGTCATCACCATGGCGGCAAGCCGGCGTTCCTTCGCCGCGCGGAAGGCTTGGAGCTTCTCGATGGCCTCGTCCCAGGTCCGCAGGATCTCGGCGATCTTAAGTTGTTCGGGAAGAGGGGGAAGGCGCAGACTGATGCTATACAGGCGGTCAGGCGACGTGTGTTTGACCTTGGTTCCGGCCGCTTCCGACGAGATGTGACGACGGACCTCCGGCAAAGAAAGGAAGTAGTGCAGAAACTCAGGAGACAAGGCCGCGGCTTCCTTCACGCGGACCAACCCGAGGCGTTGATTGTGCAGATATGTGGCGCCGTCGGGAACAAAAAGCGTGGAGCCAAGCAGGCCCGGGGCCTGCTCCGTCATGGCGACCAACATGTCGCCGGCACTTAACACGAACTCGGCTGGAACTGGCCCGTCGTAATGCTTCTGCTTCCCTTCGAGCCAGCGATAGCCCCCACCTTCGCGGAAGTTTCCCGGGGTCAACAGGACGTAGGGGCCATCGGAGCAGTAGTGTTCGCTCGAAAATGCGAACCCGTGCTTGATGGTGATCAGTTCGCCCAACCGCACCGTTTCGGCGTCATCAACCACCAACACCCAACTCCTTCAGATACGCCGCCATCTTCGCCCGGACCTCGGCCAGCTCCTTCTCGAGCCCCTCGATCTCCTTCTGCACCTCGGCCACGTCGATCTCGGCTTCGGGCTCGAAGGTGTCGACGTAGCGGGGGATGTTGAGGTTGTAGTCGTTCCCGGCGATCTCCTCGGGCACGGCCCGGTGGGAATACTTCTCCACCTCGGCCCGGGCGCGGTAGGTCTCGACGATCCGGTCGATATGCGCGGGCTCCATCAGGTTCTGGGTCTTGCTCGGGGTGAAGTCCTTGCTCGCGTCGATGAACAGCACATCGCGGCGGTCGGCGTTCCCGCCGCCCTCCTCGCGCGAGCGGTCGAAGACCAGGATCGCCACCGGGATGCCGGTGGTGGTGAAGAGGTTGGCGGGCAGCCCGATCACGGCGTCGAGCAGGTTCTCCTCGATCAGCGCGGTGCGGATCTTGCCTTCCGAGCCACCCCGGAACAGCACACCATGGGGCACGATCACCGCGACCCGCCCGCTCTGGCGCTTGGCGATCTCGATCATGTGGCTGATGAAGGCGTAGTCGCCCTTCGACTTCGGCGGGATGCCGCGCCAGTAGCGGGTGTATTGGTCGTCGGCCGCTTCCTCGGCGCCCCACTTGTCGAGGCTGAACGGCGGGTTCGCCACGACCACGTCGAACTTCATCAGCCGGTCGCCCTCGACGAGCGCCGGGCTGTTGAGCGTGTCACACCATTCGATGCGGGCGGCGTCCTTGGCGTGAAGGAACATGTTCATCCGGGCGAGCGCCCAGGTGGCGCCGTTCACCTCCTGGCCGAACAGCGCGTAGTTGTCGGACCCGACCTCCTCGGCGGCCCGAATGAGCAACGAGCCCGAGCCACAGGCCGGATCGCAGATGGTCTGCCCGGGCTTCGCGCCGGCGAGCTTGGCAAGGAGTCCGGAGACGGCCGCTGGGGTGTAGAACTCGCCCGCCTTCTTCCCGGCATCAGAGGCGAACCGGGAGATGAGGTAGATGTAGGCCTCGCCGATGACGTCCTCGGACACGCGCGAGGGGCGCAGATCGAGCGAGGGCTTGGCGAAGTCCTCAAGCAGGTTCTTTAGCCGCCGGTTGCGGTCCTTGGGCTTGCCGAGGTTGGCCTCCGAGTTGAAGTCGATGTTGCGGAACACGCCCTCGAGTTTGGTCCGGTTCGCGTCTTCGATCGACTGCAACGCGATGTTGATGAGCTCGCCGATGTTGGGCGCGCTGCGCTGGTCGTAGAGCTCCTGGAAGCTGGCCCCCTTGGGCAGGACGAAGCGCTCGCGTTCGAGCCGGCGCCGGATCCGCTCGTCATCGCCGCCGAACTGCTTCCTGTAGGTCTCGAGGTGGTCGTTCCAGAGATCGGAGATGTATTTCAGGAACAACATCACCAGGATGTAGTCCTTGTAGTTCTGCGCATCGACGACGCCCCGGAAGGTGTCGCAGGCAGCCCAGGCCGTCTGGTTCACCTCCTGCTGGGTCAGCTTGGTGTTCATTGCCGGGCTCCTTCGATCTGTCCGGTGGCGACCTGCCCGAGCAGGTGGCCGACAAGGTTTCTTCTGGCGGTGGCGATCGCGACCTGGAGGGCCTCCTCCCGCATCGAGAGATCGTCGATCTCGACGATCCGCGCTTGCGTCTGAAGCGGCGGCACCGGAATGGTGAGCTGGGTCAGCGTCGCCTTTGAGATCATCCGGACCCCAGTTCCTTGGGCGTTGCGCTCGAAATACGCCTGGGCGGACGCGCTGTTGATGGCCCATGCGAGATACCGGCCGAGAATTTTCGTTGGTTCCGGCCGGAGGATCATAAGTGGTGCGGCTACGGCGAGAACATCATCAACGCCGAGCACGACGTCATTCGCGATGTTCGACGCTCCGCGAGACCGGAAGACTACATCACCGTCACGGAGCTGGTGGGCCGACCCAGGTTCGTTGACGTCCACCGGCTGCACATCGGCAGCCCGGATACGACCGTTTGGAGAAAGGTCCGACAACTGGACCACCCGCCAGCCGTTCCTCTTCTTCGTCAGGCGCGCTCGAGCCGTGAAGCCCATCTGGACCTCACACACATCTCCGAGCATCCGATTCGATATAGAGTCTGTATTCGGCATACTGCAATTTCACAGACCCTCGTCGAAGAGGCAACGCCGGAATCTCTGTATTCTCCATACTGCGATTCTTCAGCTGAGTGTTGTCTCAGCACCGAGAGCTCCCCCCGTAGTGCAAAGCCGACGCGTCGTCTAAGTTTGTGATTGCAGCGGGGCAGAAGTTCGCCAAAGTCCAAATCCTGCCCCCGCAACCAACGAAATCTGACAGAACAAGAACAACCGCCCTACTGGGCGACTCCGTTTCTTGCCGAGCCAGGAGTTGAACACATTCGCGAGATCATCGCGGATTTCGACTCCCGGGCCAATGAGTTCACACAAAACAACGATCCTGATCGAATCCAAAGACGCGGTTTCGATTGGGAGCACGGCACCCCGAGCATGCCGGCGGACGGGCCGTGGACTTGTTCGCCGCCGGAAGGTCTTCAAGCCACCGGCTTCCAGCTGGCCTTTGGATCCTCACGGGAAGCAATGCGCGGGAAGTGGCGCGTAATGACGTCCTGCATGCGCGTGGGCGTCCTCGGTTGCGGCCTGAACCATGAAAGTCAGCGGCCCGCCATGAGCTGAGGCGTCCAACAGGCAAAGGCCGAAATCGAACTCGATCCGACCCTGCTCGGCGGTGAACTCTACCGGCCGCTTGTGCGCGAAGTGTTTGAAGAGCTGCTGGAGATGCTGGCTGGCCTTGGCGGTTTGGACAACGGTGCGCGACCGGTGCTGGGGCAAGTCTGACTTAGGTTCTCTTTTGGAAGAAGGTGCCAGTTTCACTGGCCCTGGAAGAACCGCGAGAGGCGCGCGAAGCCGGGGATGTGCACCGAGGTGCCGCCATCGGCGGCGAAGGCCTGGCCGGTGATGTAGCGGGCTTCGTCGGAGGCGAGGAACGCCACAAGATGGGCGATGTCGGCAGGGGCTCCGAGGTAGGGGGTGAGGGTTTCCTCTTCCACCGTCGCACGCAGCTCTCCGGGCAGGTGAGCGAGTGCGGCCTCGGTCCCGGTGAGGCCGGGGAGCACGGCGTTGCACCGGATGCCGCGCTTGCCGTGACTGGTGGCGATGGAGCGGGTCATCTGGATCACGGCCGCCTTCGAGGCCGAATAGGCGGCCTGGATCAGGTTGCCCTGCAACGCGAGGTTGGACGCGGTGTTGATGATGCAGCCGGTGCCTTGGGGTGTCATGATCTTGAGCGCCTCTCGGCAGGCGATCATCGTGCCACGGGTGTTGACCGCAAAGGTTGCGTCCCAATCCTCGGTCGCCATGTGCTCGATGTCGCCGTCCCGCATGGCCATCTCCTGAGTCAGGAGGGCGGCGTTGTTGTCGATCACGTCGAGCCGGCCGAAGCGGTCGAGAGTGGCGGTGAACATCGCCTTGATCGATGCTTCGTCGGCGAGGTCGACGCCCACCGCGATGGCCTCGCCGTCGATGGTTTCGGCAACCGCCTCGGCCCGGTCCCGGGCTATGTCGGCGACAACGAGCCGGGCGCCATGTTCGGCCATGATCCGGGAGACCTCGGCGCCGATCCCGCCGGCGCCGCCGGTGACGATCGTGACTTTGCCGTCAAGGGAATATGCCATGGGTCTGTCCTTGTGGTGTCTGTCGGAACCAGGGGTTTCACACCCCCGGACCCCTGTGGAGTATTTGACCAGAAAAAAGGGGTCAGTCGGGGAAGTTTCTGGCGGCGACGATTTCCACGATAAGGCCGCAGGGATCGCGAAAGAAGAAGGCGGCGGCGGGCGGGCGCGGATCGTTTTCGCCCAGCACCGGGTCGTCCTCGAGGCGCATCGGGTCGCCGGGTCGGCGGATCACGCCGACGATGGCGCAATCGTCGCGGACCGACAGGATGTCCAGCGCACGTTGGGCGTCGGTCACCGAGAAACAGGGATGTTTCGTGCCCTGCTCGGCGAGGTCGGTGTTGGGACTGCGGCGGTGTTCGGGGATCGGGGCGGAGCCTGCCTTCTGGAAGACCTCGAGCCGGGCATCGCCCTTGCGCAGAAAGGCCAGATGCGTGTCGATCGGCGCGATGTATTTGCGGTCTTCGACGGCGAAGCCCATCACCCCGGTCCAGAACGCCACGAAGGTCTCGATATCGGCGACCGAGAAGCCGACGTGGTGGTGCTTGAGGTCGGGGAACAGCTCAGACATCGGCTCAGACTCCGGCCGCCTCCTTGATGCGCCGGTCGTGCCGGGCCTGCTGCGCGGCAAGTTCCGGGTCGAAGACCCCATCGGTCAAAATGAACAGCATCCGCGTGATCTTGTCGGTGCGGTTGGTCCAGGCGTGGATCGTGCCGCGCTGCACCACCATGTCACCCTGTTCCAGAACAACGTCGCTGTCGTCGAGCAGCAGCACGATCTGGCCTTCGAGGACAATGCCGTAGTCGATCGACTCGGTGCGGTGCATCAGCGGATGACGGCCGGGGATCGTGTGCTCGGCGTTCTCCGCGAGGCCCACTTTCTCGAACAGGGCCCGCGCGGTTTCCTTGTCGAAATCGGGGCCGTCCTGCCCTTCGGGCGGGATGTCGACCATGCGGATGATCGTGCCGTGGGGGGGCGGCGCGGTCTCGGTGTAGCGGTCGGTGGGCTCTGCCTCGGTCGCCGCCACCGGGGCGGGCGAGGCGTCGGTATGCCAAAGCTCATGGAAGGCGAGGCCCGGTTGATGCTCGGGGCGGATCACGTTGGGCGGCGCGCCGTCGGACAGAACGATTGCCTTGCCGGATTCATCGTGGCCCGTGACCACGCGGCGGACGTTTCGAGAGACCATGTGCACCTCATTGTTTGGTTGAACGTATAATTAAGTTTTCCCCCGCTTGGCAAGACAGGCACAGGAATGTGCCTCCTTTTCAGGTGCCGCCGCGCGCGGTTAGGCAAGGCGGAACGAACAGAGGGGAGGCGCCTATGTCGCAATACGATGTCGTCGTGATGGGCGGTGGTCACAACCAGCTCGGGACAGCGGCTTATCTCGCAAAGGCGGGCAAGAGGGTTCTCGTGCTCGAGAAAAAGGACTTCGTCGGCGGCGGCGCTGTCACGCTGCCGCGCACTGCGCCGGGGTTTCTGCACAACAAGCACTCGATGATCCACGGGATGATCCAGGCCAACCCGATGCTGCTCCACGACGAGCTTGGGTTGAAGTCGAAATACGGGCTGGAATACATCCACCCCGATCCGCCGATGAGTCTTGTGCTCAAGGACTTCACCTACATGCGGTCCTACATCTCGGTGGACCGGACCTGCGATGAAATCGCCCGGTTTTCGCCGAAGGATGCCGAAACCTATCGCGAGTTCGTCGAATGGGGCGGGCGGATGATGCCGATGCTGATGCAGGGCATGTTCAACGTGCCGGTGCCGATGGGGGCCTTCCTCATGATGATGCAGGGCACGGAAGATGGGCGGCGCCTCATCGACCTCATGTTTCGCAGCCCGCTGCAGATCGTCGACGAGCTGTTCGAGAGCGACCTTTTGAAGATCTTCATCCTCAAATGGGCCTCGGAAGGGATCTTGCAGTTCCCCGATGACATGGGCACGGGGCTGGGCGTGATGATCATGATCGTCATGACGCATTACTATCCGGTCGGCTTCGCGAAGGGCGGCTCGGGGGAGTTGTCGCGGGCGCTCAGAGATTGCATCGAGGATCACGGCGGCGAAATCCGGCTGGGCACCGAGGTCAATTCGGTGATCGTCGAGAGCGGGCGCGCCGTGGGGCTCCGCTCGACCGAAGGCGAAGAGTTCCGCGCCAAAGATGCTGTCGTCGCGGCCATTCACCCTAACCTCTTGGGCGATTTCGTCGAGGGGCTGGACGAGGCGCTGTTGCGTCGCGCGGGGCGCGTCACCAACGCGCCTTATGCGCTCTTCAAGATCGACGCGGCGCTGGACCGGCCCGTGGACGCCTTCGCCGGGAACCTGCCCGAGGAAGTGTTCGGCACGGCGGCCAACACGATCCATGCGACCAACCTCACCGAGTTTCTGGAGAATTTCGAGCCTTTGCGGATGGGCCGCGTGAACACCGAAAACCCGCTGCAAGGCGGTGGGCCGACGGCGCTGCCGGGGCTGCAGCCGGAGGGCATGTCGAACCTCTACATGACGAGCTACCAGCCCTTCAACATCGAACGGCAAGGCCCGGGGAAATGGGACGAGATTAAGGAGAAGGTCGCCGATCGGCTGCTTGAAAAACACAGCCATTTCTACCCCGGTCTCAAGGATGCGGTGATCCTGCGGGAGGTCGACAGCCCGCTCGACATGCAGCGTTGGTCGCCCACGACCTTCGTCAACGGCGAGGTGCATGGGGCGGGGCTACAGCTTTTCCAGACGGCGGGCTTCCGGCCCACGCCGGAACTTGCGCAATATGCGGTGCCGGGCTGCGAGGGGCTCTATCTCTCGGGGCCGTTCATGCATCCGGGCGGGGCGATCTTTGGCGCTGGGCGGCCCTGCGCGATCAAGATTCTCGACGACATGGACATCGATTTCGACAAGGTCATCGCGGGGACGATGTGATGAGCGACAAGAAGACAGAGATGAAGATCTACGACGCGCAGGGCATGCCCCTGATGTCAGTGAAGCGGCTGGAGCGGGATGGCAACGATCTGGTCATTCGCGGCAAGATCTTCGACGCGATGCCGATTGCCGCGCGGCTCACGCCACAGGACGCACGCGCGGCGCTGAAGCTCCTGGACCTCAAAACGATCCTGTTCCTGATCACGTTGATATTTCGGCCCGCGACGCGCGAGACGAAGGACAAGGCATGAACCGGGCCACATTCGAGGACTACATCGCGCGGTTCAATGCCCGCGATGTGACCGCCTTCGAGGACTACCTTTGCGACGATATGCAGATGCTCAACGGCGCGCTGCGGTTTGAAGGCGTTGACGGGATGAAGGACCACTATGTCGGGAAGATCTGGCCGCATTTCGAGGAACGGCTGAACCTCATCCGCTTTCTCGGCGGCGACGATCATGTCGCGGTCGAATTGCGCACCGACTTCACCGCGCTCCACGATGTGCCGGACACGCTCTTCGGGCCGGTCCTGAAGGGCGAGATGTTCGTCTATCGCGGGCTCATCATGTATGACCTGCGCGACGGCAAGTTCGCGACGATCACAGTGGCCTACAACAGTTTCACCAATGTGAAGCCGGACGGGACGACACGCGAAATGGGCCTGCCGCACTGATGTTATTGTGAGCCTTCGCGGCCGGCGATAGGCTCACGTCATGGACCGCGCGAAGATCACTGACCTTCTTTCCGTGGGCGAGCTTGAACGGCCCGGCGACGATCCGCGCGCAGCCGGGCTGGGCGCCCTCGCCGCACAGATGGGCACCCCGCCGGGACGAGACGCACCGGTGCGCGAGGTCATGGCGCGGCTCGGCGACAACTGGTCAGCGCTGATCCTAAAGGTGCTGGCCACCGGCACCTACCGCCACGCAACGCTCAAACGGGTGATCGGCGCGCTCTCGTCGGAGGGCGAGATCAGCCAGCGCATGCTCACGCTGAGATTGCGCACGCTCGAGCGCGATGGGTTCGTGGCGCGCACCGAACAGCCCACGGTGCCGCCGCGCGTGTGCTACGATCTTACCGAGCTGGGTCGTGGCCTGGTGGCGGAGTTCGACCGTATGCTCGGCTGGATCGAGACGCACGAAGCCGACATCACCGACGCCCGGGCCCGTTTTCGCGACGACTGACCGCCTTCAGGGCATCAGCGCCTGCATTCCGGCGGTCGAGAAATCGAGAAGGGCCGCGTAGGCTGCGTCGAGATCGTCGGCGCGCACCGCGCCACCGGTCAGCGTGCTCACCCGTCCGTTCTGCGAGGCCACCGCCAGCATGGCGTGCAGCATCAGGGCAAACCCGCGGCTGACCGCGGCACGATCGGCCCCCGGTGCAGCGGCAAGGAGCGCGTCGATGAAGCGTTGACCCACCGGGTCGAAGTATCGGTGCAGCAGATCGAGCCACTGAGTCCCTTCTCCCAGGCGCGCGAGCACCCGGAAATAGGCGGGCCAGCCCGGATCGCGCGAACCGGCCTTTTCGAACAGCGGGGCAAGGAAGGCGTCGAGGATATCGCGAACCCCTGCCGCGTCGAGGGCCTCCAGCCGTTTGAGACGGCCCTCGCCCAGCACCGCGGCCCGGCGCGCAACGACCTCTTCGAACAGGCTTTCCTTGGTGCCGAAATGATAGCTCGCGAGCGCGAGCGTCACCCCGGCTTCGTCGGTGATGTCGCGCAACGACACCCCGTCGAAGCCCCGCGCGCCGAACAGGAGCTCGGCCGCGTCGAGGATCTTGACCTTGGTCCGTGCGCCGTTCGCACGGGTCTGACGTCTCGCCTCGGAAACCATCCGTCTTGTCCTTCCCAGTCTCCACGACCAATCGGTCCCGCCGATAGGTCAGGTCTGATTTAGCGACTTCATCGCTGATTGGTTGAGTGTATAAATAACCGACGGCAAAATGCCAGAGAACCCCGGTGCGGCAGAATCACCGAGGCAGCCAGGGAGGATGACATGCTCGACGACAGCGCCACCGCTGCGGCGGATATCCTGACGGTTTCCGGCCTCGAGAAATCCCTCGGCAAGAAGTCACAGGCACTCAAGATCCTGGGCGGTATCGAATTCCGGGCGAAAACCGGCGAGTTCCTGACCATCGTCGGCCCGTCGGGTTGCGGCAAGACCACGCTGCTGATGGCGCTGGCTGGGCTTTATTCGGCGGATGCAGGCCAGGTTCTGTTCCAGGGACATCAGGTTTCGGGCCCGCCCGAAGGCCTCGCGGTGGTGTTTCAGGATTACTCGCGCTCGCTGTTGCCGTGGAAGAAGAACCTCGCCAATGTCATGTTCGCCATGCGCCGGAGCGCAGGCTCGAAGCAGGACAAAGAGACGACCGCCCGCGAAATGCTCGAGGCCGTAGGCCTCAAGGGCTTCGAGGACCGCTATCCGTGGGAGCTGTCCGGCGGGATGCAACAGCGTGTCGCCATCGCCCGTGCGCTTGCCACGCGCCCGAAGCTCCTGTTGCTCGACGAACCGCTCGCCGCCGTCGATGCGCAGACGCGGGCCGACATGCAGGACCTGTTGCTGAGGCTTGCGAAACAGTTCGGCAAAACCTGCATCCTCGTCACCCACGACGTGGAGGAGGCGGTCTACATGGCCGACCGTATCGTGGTGCTGTCGAAACGCCCGACTCGCGTGGTTGAAGAAATCGACGTGCCGCTGGCCAAGCCGCGCGACCATCTGACGACGCGGGAAGACCCGGAGTTTCTGCGGATCCGCCACGAGGTGATCGAACGGATCCGTTCCTTCAAGAAAGACTGAACGCAACCGGACACCGGACCGCGCCGAGGGTGGGTGACGGTTCGAAAACAGGGAGGACACCCAATGAAGAAACGCAATTTCCTCAAAGGCGCGCTCGTCGGGCTGACCATGGCGGTCTCACCGATGGCGCTCGCCGCGCAAGATCTCGACACCGTGAAGGTGGCCTATATGAAGATCCCGCCGCTGGTGCCGATGACCTATGCCATCGAGAGCGGGATCATGGCCAAGCACGGGCTGGAGATCGACCTCACCGTGGTCAACGGCGGCCCCGAGCTGATGACGGCGCTGGCGTCGGGCTCGTCCGAGATCGGCCAGACCGCCGCCTCGATCGCGCTCCTGGCCCGCTCGAAGGGCCTGCCCATCGCGGTGTTCGGCACCGGCGACACGGAGCGCCAGCCCGATTACAACCACAACTGGCTGCTCGGCACCGAAGAGGCCGGCACCACCGATCTGAAGTCGCTCGAAGGCAAGGTCGTGGGTGTCGTCGCCAAGGGGTCGCCGGCCGAGCTCGCCTTCCGTTCGCATATGCTGGCCGCCGGCGCCGACCCCGACAGTGTCGAATGGGTTGCGCTGCCGTTCCCGCAGCTGCCCGCCGCCCTCGAAGTGGGCAATGTCGATGCGATCCACGTCGGCGAACCGTTCCACGCCATGGTGATGACCTCCGACAAGGTCACCGGTATCGAACTCGCCACCGGCCTGATCAACGAGGAAGACGGCGTCGAATACGCGCTCGGCGCCTGGTTCGCCACCGACATGTGGCTGGCCGATGAGAAAAACCAGGACATCGCCAAGCGGTTCCTGCGCGCCATGCTGGAAGCCAACCAGGCGCTGGCCGCCGACCGGTCGCTGGTCGACGCGATCCTGGTGCGTGACTTCGGCATGCCGGCGGAAGTGGCGTCGACGACGCCGATGCCGCTCGGGACCGAAACGCTGATGGCGGCGCCGGAGCAATACGGCCCCAACATCCGCGAGCTCGAAGCCACGGGCATGATCGAGGCGGGCTCGCTCGACCTCGCCGAGGCCCTGAAGCCCGTCGACTACGAGTAAGACCCAAACGAAGGGACGATACGATGCTGGCGTTTGCACGACGGTCAATCGGGCTTCTGGTGTTTCTTGCTGTATGGGAAATCCTGAGCGCCACGGGGATCGTGTCGTCCGACTACATGCCGCGGCTCGCCGATATCGGCGCCGCGATCTGGGATTTCGTCACCAGCGGCGTGTTCTGGGTCAATTTCGCGGCCACGGTGCAGCGGATGCTTCTCGGTCTCGTCGTGGCCGTGGCCCTGGCGATCCTCATCGCCCTGGTCGCCGCCCGCTACGCGCTCCTGCACCGGGCGCTGGGGCCGATCACCGACATTCTGCGCTCGCTGCCGCCGCCGGCGCTGGTGCCGCTCCTGATCTTCGTGCTCGGGATCTCGCCCGCGCTGTTCTACTTCGTCATCATCTTCGGCTGCATGTGGTCGACCTATGTCTCGGCCAGCAACGCGCTGTCGACGGTCGAACCGGTGCAGCTCAACACCGCGCGTATCTATGGGCTCTCCGACTGGCAGATCCTGCGGCAGATCCGCCTGCCGGCGGCGATGCCGGAGATCTTCACCGGGATCCGCCTGTCGGCCTCGATCAGCCTGCTCGCCACCACCGCAACCGAGATGCTGCTCGGCGGCGACGGGCTCGGGGCGCTGATCTACAACGCGGGCTTCAGCCTGCTCTGGGACGACATGTATGCGCTGATGTTCATCATCGGCCTGTTGGGGATCGCGCTGAACGGGGTCGTCTCGGCGGTGCGCTACCCGCTGGCCGGCTGGCAGACCCGCTACGCAGCCATGGGAGCCGCCTCATGAGGGACATGCTGCTCTACAGCCGGATCAACTGGCCCGGGATCTTCCTGATCGTGCTGATCGTCGTGGTGTGGGAGATCTGGGCGCAGATCGCCGACAGCTTCTATTTCCCCAGCGCCAGCGCGGTGGCGGCGACCATCGTCGACGACCACGCCGCGCTGTTGGCGGCGACCATGGACACGTTGCGCCGCGCCGCCATCGGATTTGCCATCGCCCTCGTCACCATGTTGCCGCTCGGGATCGTGCTGGGGCGGATCCGTATTCTCGGCGAGATCGTCGAGCCGGTGCTGGAATTTTTCCGCCCGCTGCCGCCGATTGCCGTGGTGCCGCTGGCGATCATGGCGCTCGGCATCGGCGATGCCGCGAAACTGGTGGTCGTGGTCTGGGGCGCTGCCTTCCCGATCGTCATCAACACGATCGATGCGGTCAAGGTGCAGGACCCGATGCAGGCTCGCCTCGGCCGCTCGCTGCGGCTGACGCGCTGGGAGCGGATGGCCCTGATCGATCTGCCGGCCGCGCTGCCGCGCATCTTCGCCGGGATCAAGATCGGGATCACCGTGGCCCTGCTGCTGACCGTGGTGTCGGAGATCATCGTCTCAACCAACGGGCTCGGAGACTACCTGCGGGTAGCGCAATCCGATTTCTCGATGACCCGGGTGATGACCGCGATCATCGTCATTGCGATCCTGTCGCTGATCGTCAACAGCGCCACCAGCTGGGCCAACCGTCGCCTGCTCGACTGGCATTACCGTCGATCGGCGATCGCCAACCTCTGAAACGGAACGCTGCATGACCAGAGAGAAGAACATCCTCTGGATCATGGCCGACCAACTGCGCTGGGATTATCTCAGCTGCTACGGCCATCCGACGCTGCAAACCCCGGTGATGGACGGGATCGCGGCCCGTGGCGTGCGGTTCGACAACGCCTATGTCAACGCCACGATCTGCGGACCGAGCCGAATGTGCTACTACACCGGGCGGCATATGTGGACACATGGGTCGAGCTGGAACGATGTGCCGCTGCGCGTGGGCGAGCCGACGCTTGGCGATCACCTGCGCCCGCTCGGCTACCGCACCGCGCTGGTGGGCAAGACCCACGTGAGCGCCGATATCGAGGGCATGAAGCGGCTCGGGATGGACCGCGAAAGCCTCGAAGGCGTCCTGGCTGCGGAATGCGGCTTCGAACCCTATTGGCGCGACGACGGGATCCACCCCGACAAGTTCGCCACCATGGACATCGAGTATAACAAGTTCCTCGCCGACCATGGCTTCGAGAGCCCCAACCCCTGGCACTTCGCGGCCAACGCGGGGGTGGACGAGAACCGCGAGGCTTTGTCGGGCTGGCACATGCGCAACGCCGCCCGGCCCACCGCGATCCCCGACGAGTTGTCGGAGACCGCCTATACCACCAACAAGGCGATGGACTTCATCCGCGAGGCGGGCGACCAGCCCTGGTGCCTGCATGTGAGCTACATCAAGCCGCACTGGCCCTACATCGTTCAGGCGCCCTACCACGACATGTATTCCGCCGCCGACGTGATCCCTGTGAATCGCTCGGAGGCCGAGAAGGACAACGCCCATCCGATCATGAAAGGTCACATGGGCTATGTCGAAAGCCGCTCGTTCAGCGAGACGCAGGTGCGAAATACGGTCGTCCCGGTCTACATGGGCCTCATCAGGCAGCTCGACGATCACCTCGGCCGGTTGATGGCCTTCCTCGAAGCCGAGGGTCGGATTGAGGACACGGTGATCGTGATCTCGTCCGACCATGGCGACTACCTCGGCGACCATTGGCTGGGCGAGAAGGAGTTGTTTCACGACGAAAGCGCCAAGGTCCCGCTGATCATCTACGATCCCGCGCCCGAGGCGGACGGCACGCGCGGCACCGCGAGCGCCGAAATCGTTCAGGCGATCGACCTGGCCGCGACTTTCGCCGATATCGCCGGCGGACAGGGGCTCGGCCACATCCTCGAAGGCAAGTCGCTGCGGCCGATCCTGCACGGAACCGGCAGGGGGCACGACTACATCGTCTCCGAACTCGACTATTCGCACCGCCACGTCGCCCGCGACATGGGGCTCGACTGGAACAAGTGCCGCGCCTGGATGGTGCTCACTTCCGATTGGAAATATGTCTATTGGGAAGGCATGCGCCCGCAGCTCTTCGACCGGATGAACGACCCGAAGGAGCTGACCGACCTCGGTGACGACCCGGCCCACCGGGACATTTGCGACCGCCACCGCGACCTCCTGTTCGATTGGTTCCGCGACCGCCGCCTCACCGTCACCTTCGGCGAGAAGGACGTCGCGAACCGTCGGCAAGGCGGACCGGAGCAGGTCGGCGTAATGATCGGCTACTGGTAGCCACCAACACCCAAATCCCGGAGACCGCCATGGCCAAGGCCAAGAACATCCTCTTCATCATGTTCGACCAGCTCCGCTGGGATTACCTGTCCTGCTACGGCCATCCGCATATGGACACGCCCAACATCGACCGGTTGGCATCAATGGGTGTGCGTTTTACCAACGCGCGCATCCAGTCGCCGCTTTGCGGGCCGAGCCGGATGTCGACCTACACCGGGCGCTACGTGCACTCCCACGGCGCGGCCTGGAACGGCTATCCGCTCCGGGTGGGCGAGATGACCATGGGCGACCACCTGCGCGGGCTCGGCATGGACGCCTGGCTGGTCGGCAAGACCCACATGGAGGCGGATTCCGAGGGGATGCAGCGGCTGGGGCTGGAGCCCGACTCGATCATCGGCGCGCGTCAGGCCGAATGCGGCTTCGACGTCTTCGAGCGTGACGACGGGCTCAACTTCGAGGGCAACGCCCCGTTCAAGGGCACCCATTCCTCGGATCACTACAACGACTACCTGCGCGCGAAAGGCTACGACAGCCCCAACCCCTGGCACGATTTCGCAAATTCGGGGCTGGACGATGACGGCAACGTGCTGTCGGGCTGGTTCCTGAAGTATTCCACCGAGGAAGCCAACATCGCCGAGGAAGACAGCGAGACCCCCTACATGACCCGGCGCGGCATCGCGTTCATCGAAGCGCAGGGTGACAAACCCTGGATGTGCCACCTGTCGCTGATCAAGCCGCACTGGCCCTACATCGTGCCCGCGCCCTACCACGACATGTTTGGCCCAAACAAACACATCGCCCCGGTCCGTGCCGAGGCCGAGCGCGAGACCGATCACCCGGTGATCCGGGGCATGATCAACGCGCCCGTCGGCAAGTCTTTCTCCGACGACCACGTGCGCGAGACGGTGCTCACCGCTTACATGGGGCTCATCAAGCAGATCGACGACCAGATGGGCGTCCTCTTCAAGTTCCTCGACGACACCGGCCGGATGGAGGAGACGATGATCGTGCTTACCTCCGACCACGGCGACTACCTGGGCGACCACTGGATGGGGGAGAAGATGTTCTTCCACGACACATCCGTGAAGATCCCGCTGATCATCTACGACCCCTCGCCCGAGGCCGACGCCACCCGCGGCACCACCTGCGACGCGCTGGTCGAGCAGATCGACCTCGCGCCCACTTTCGTCGAGGCAGCCGGCGGCGATGCCTCCGACCTCGACCACATCCTCGAGGGCGAGAGCCTGACCCCGATCCTGCACGGGCAGGCTACGGAGACCTTGCGCAACGTGACCTTCGCCGAATACGATTTCGGCCACACCCCGCAGGCCGAGCACATGGGCCTCGCGCCCGGCGACGCACGTATGTTCATGGTTGCCGACAAGAACTGGAAGATGGTGCATTTTCTCGGCGGATTCCGCCCCGTGCTCTACGACCTCGCAAACGATCCGAACGAGCTGATCGATCTTGGCGACAGCCTCGAACATGCGGAGGTGCGCGCGGAGATGTATGAGAAGCTCCAGACCTGGGCGCTGCGCTGCTCACAACGCGTGACCAAGCCGACGAAGGAAATCGTCCAGCGCCGCAAGCAAATGGGGCCGGGGTCGGGCATCCTGATCGGAACCTGGGATGCCGACAGCCTGCCGCCGCAGGTTACGCTTCCGCAATACGCGCGCAGGGTGACGGATCACCGGGGCAAATAGGTCAGTCGGCGGTCCAGCCGCCGTCGACCGTCAATGTAGATCCGGTCATCATAGCCGAGGCCGGTGAGGCGAGAAATACAACTGCCCCCATCAGGTCCTCGACCTGCCCGAGACGACCCAGTTTGATCTTCGCGAGCACGTTGTTGAGGAACGCCGTGTCCTCGAAAAACGGCCTGGTCATCGGTGTTTCGATGAAGGTCGGTGCGATGGTATTGGACCGGATGCCATGCGGCGCGAGGTCCAGCGCGAGCCCCTTGTTGAGCCCCTCGAGCCCCCATTTCGAGGCGCAGTAGAGCGACCGGTTCGGGCCGCCGACCTGGCCCATCTGGCTCGACATGTGGATCAGGGAGCCGGGCCGGCCCGCCGCGATCAATCCCTGGGCCACGGCCTGGGCGACAAAGAACGCGGCCTTGAGGTTAAGGTCGAGCACCGCGTCATAGTCGGCCTCGGTAACTTCCCAGACCGGCTTCGGGCGGTTGGTGCCGGCGTTGTTGACGAGAATGTCGAACGGGCCTTCGGCGGCGATGGCCGCCCCGGTGCCGTCGATCTCGGAGACGTCGAGGACAAGCGCACGCGCCTTGCCACCGGCGGCGCGGATGGCCTCGGCGCCCGCCTCAATCTCGCCTGCGCTCCTGGCGGCCAAGGCGACCTCCGCGCCGGCTACCGCCAGCGCAGCTGCACAGCCCAACCCGATCCCCCGGCCCGCACCGGTAACCAGCGCGCGCTGCCCGTCAAGCCGGAAGGACGGCGTCTCGGGGAGGCTCATTCGGCCAGGTCCGCGCCCTTCACCGGGGCCGCGCCCTCGGCATAGGGGACGTTCTGGTGACCGTAGCGGCGCACCCGGACGTTGGCCTGCTCGGCGTGTCCCTGGAAGCCCTCCAGCATGCAGAGCCGCGAGCAGTAACGGCCGACCAGCGCGGAAGCCTCGTCGGTGAGCACCTTCTGGTAGGAATGCGTCTTCAGGAATTTGCCAACCCAGAGCCCGCCGGTATAGCGCCCGGCCTTCTTCGTCGGCAGGGTGTGGTTGGTGCCGATCGCCTTGTCGCCATAGGCGACGTTGGTGCGGGCCCCGAGGAACAGAGCGCCGTAGCCGGTCATGTTCTCGAGATACCAGTCGTCGCGATCGGTCATCACCTGCACGTGCTCCGAGCAGATCTCGTTGGCGAGCTTCAGCATCTCGTCATGATCGTCGGCGACGATCACCTGGCCGAAGGTCTCCCAGGATTTGCGGGCATGTCCCGCGGTTGGCAGGATTTCGAGCAGACGCTCGACCTCGGCGATGGTTTCGCGGGCGAGCTTTTCCGACGTCGTCAGCAGGACCGCCGGACTGTCGGGCCCGTGCTCGGCCTGGCCGAGCAGGTCGGTCGCGCAAATCTCGGCGTCGACCGTCTCGTCGGCGATCACCATGGTCTCGGTTGGACCGGCGAACAGGTCGATCCCGACGCGACCGTAGAGTTGCCGCTTGGCCTCGGCCACGAAGGCGTTGCCTGGGCCAACCAGCATGTCGACCGGTTCGATCGTCTCTGTGCCGAGCGCCATCGCCCCCACGGCCTGGATGCCGCCGAGCGCGTAGATCTCGTCGGCCCCGGCCATGTGCTGCGCCGCGACGATGGCGGCTGCCGGCTTGCCCTGGTAGGGGGGCGCACAGGTGACGATACGCGGCACGCCCGCGACCTTGGCGGTCAGCACCGACATATGCGCCGAGGCGAGCATAGGGTATTTGCCGCCGGGCACGTAACAGCCGACCTGCTGCACGGGAATGTTCTTGTGACCGAGGATCACGCCGGGCAACGTCTCGACCTCGACATCGGTGAGCGCCGTCTTCTGCACCTCGGCGAAATTGCGCACCTGCTCCTGGGCGAACTCGATATCCTTGATGTCCTGCCGGGTCATTTCGCCCAGACAGGCGTTGATCTCGGCGGGCGTGAGGCGGTAGTCGTCGCGGTCCCACTTGTCGAATTTCACGCTCAACGCGCGAACAGCCGCGTCACCGCGCTTCTCGATATCGGCGAGCGTGGCCTCGACAATCTCGCGCACCTTGTCGTCCGCCGCCTTCACGATCCCCGGATCGATCCCTTCCTTGAGCACCTTGGCCATGGTTCTACCTCCCTGAACACGGCCGTCCTGAACAAGCATTGCGGCCGGTGATTTCTCTCTTTGAAACCGATATCAACGTGAAAGTCTTATTGTTTTCCTCGATACCTATCGTCTCGAAATACGATGCCTTCACCTGTCCGGAATCGTTGTCTGGAAAGGTGTTTGAGCCTACTGTTTGAACATACGACCAATTATTGGCGTCAGGCGCAACAGGGGAGGCGCGAGGATGAAGATCGCGATAATCGGCGCCGGGGGCTTCGTCGGGCAGAGGGTCACGCAATTACTTGCGAACGACCCCTCCATCTCGGCCATCTCCGTGCTCGACCGCGCTCCCGTTCCCGTCCCGGCAGATCCCCGAATCACCGGTCACACCGGTGACTTCGCCGATCCGGCGACCCGGTCGCGTGTGGTCGAGGGAGCCGACGCGGTGATCCTGCTGGCGGCCATCCTGGGCGGGGCGGCAGAGGCAGACTATACGCTGGCCCGCGCCGTCAACGTCGACGCCACGCTCGACCTGTTCGAAGGCTTGCGCAACGCCAACCCGGCCACCCGGATGGTCTTCGCCTCGACCATCGCGGTCTACGCGAAGCCGATGCCCGACCCGGTCACCGACGCCACGCCGTTCGGCCCCACCATGGTCTACGGGGCGCAGAAATTGATGATGGAAGTGGCCCTGTCCAACTTCGCGGCGAAGGGCTGGCTCGACGGTGTGTCCTTGCGCCCCTCGGGGGTGATGGCGCGCGACGGGGCGGACGCAGGTCTGAAGACCGCCTTCATGTCGCGCCTCTTCTGGTGCGTGAAGCGCGGCGAGGACATCACCCTGCCGGTCGCGCCCGACAGTCGGACCTGGCTCACTTCGATCGACACCGTGGCACGCAATTTCATCCACGCAGCCAAGCTTCCAGAGATCGGCCCGGATCGCGCCTTCACGCTACCGGCCATCTCGCTCACTTTTGGCGAGTTGGTGGAGGCACTGCGCCGCCGCTTTCCCGACAGCCCGTCTCAGGTGACCTTCGAACCCGACCCGGAGATCGTCGCATTGTTCGGCAGCTATCCGGCGCTCGAAACCGACATTGCCGACCGGCTCGGCTTCACCCGCGATGCGGATGCCGATGCGCTAGTGGCCAATGCCCTGCCCAGTCTTTCCATCGCCGAGGAGGCACAATGAAACTCGCAACTCTTCCCAACGGAACCCCGGATGGACGCCTGCACCTCGTCAGCCGCGACCTGACCCGCGCCGCGCCGGCAGAGGCGGCCCAGACCCTGCAAGCTGCGCTCGAGGACTGGGAAGCTCTCGCCCCAGTGCTCGAAGCGCAATCTGCGGAGGTGAACGCCGGCGCCGGTGCCCCGTTCGATCCGGCCCAGGCACCGGCGCCCCTGCCCCGCGCCTGGCAATGGCTCGATGGCTCGGCTTTCGACAGCCACGGAGATCTGATGGACGCGCTCCTCGGGGTGACGCCGGAAAAGACCGGCATCCCGTTGATGTATCAGGGCGTCTCCAACAAGTTCTATGGCCCTTGCGAAGATGTGCGGATGCCGTCGGAGGAGGATGGCATCGACTTCGAAGGCGAGTTCGGGGTGATCACCGACGCCGTGCCCATGGGCACCGATGTGGCCACAGCGCGCGGGCATATCCGCCTGATCGTTCAGATCAACGACTGGTCGCTGCGCGCCCTCGCGGGCCCCGAGATGCGGACCGGATTCGGTTGGGTGCGGGCGAAGCCCGCCTGTTCGATGGCCCCGGTCGCGGTGACGCCGGACGAGCTGGGATCGAGCTGGCGCGATGCCCGCGTCGACTTGCCGTTGCTGGTCGACCGCGACGGCACCCGGTTCGGGGCTGCGAACGGCTATGCCATGTCGGCCGGTTTCGACGATCTCGTCGCGCACGGCGCCTATTCCCGCGATCTCGTCGCCGGCACGGTGATTGGCTCCGGCACGGTATCGAACGAAAATTACCGTGAAATCGGTTCCTCCTGCATCGCCGAGCGGCGCGGCATCGAGAAGCTCGACACCGGCGAGCCCACGACCCCCTTCATGCATTTTGGTGAACGGGTGCGGATGGAATGCGTCGGCGCCGACGGGACCAGCGTGTTCGGGGCGATTGACCAGAAGGTCGTGAAGGCCTGAGAGCGGGGCCGACGGGCGGCCCTGCGGGCCGCCCGTTTCACGACAATGTCGAGATGTCAGTTCTTTGCCTTCGCCAAGGTCGCGTCGATCGTTGCCTTGATGCCTTCGGCTTCCTGACGCGTCCGCGCAATTGCGGCGCAGAACTCACCGTGATCCGTTTTCAGCCAGACCAGCGCACCGCGCCGGAGACCGTAGCATTCGAAGGCGGCCGCCAGAAACCAGAGAGCGAACAATCCCACGACCAAGGTCACAAGAGAATCCGTGTTGAACAGGCTGACAATCGCCCAAACGGTCGACATGGCAGCGGCGATGAAGAACCCGACAACCAGCGACATGAAGCCGGCGGGTTTCACCTCGGTTCCGCAAATATCGGCCGCCGCCAATTGGGGGTCCGCCGGAAGGTAGGTCGAAAGTCGGCCGACCGTATTGGCACTTTGCGGTGTGGACACGTCATGTGCAGGAAAGAAACAATACGTCGTCATCGACTCCGTCCCTCGGCGATTTCAATATGGCTCGCAAATCGCTTTCAGCGTCTCGATCATCAGCCCCTGCATTTCCCCGGCAGGCGACCCGTCCTGTTCCATCTCGCCGAGCCGGATCGAGTTCCCGACTACAAGCTTGCCACGGGGCAGGCGGCGGGCAATGAAACTCTTCATCGCGGCCTCGTAGTCGACTTCGCGGTCCAACTCGTCGACCAGCACGATCGCATCTTCGACTGCCATACCGGCGCCCGAGGCCAAATGCGGCGTCGTCGAATGTGCCGCGTCGCCGATGAGGATGACACGGCCCTGATACCAGGTCTCTGTCAGGAGCACCGACTCGAGCGGGCGGGCAAGGATGTGCGTGTCCTCGTCCATCCCGTCGCGCAGCTCGGCGAGACCGGGGAACGGCGCCAGCAGCGCCTTGAGCCTGGGAAGCAGCTCCGCGTCGTCGTAGAACGGCTTTTCCTTCACGTTCTCGAGGCAGAACATATACATGTCGTCCGGGCTGCAGGGGGTGAAACCGACCTTGATCGGCCCGAAGAACATCCGCGCGCCGTCCCAGTCGGCGGGGCGCTTGAACTGCGCCCGCCAGCAAACCTGCCCAGTATACCAGGGTTTCGGCGCATCGGGCATGACCATGTCGCGGACCTTGGAAAAGAGCCCGTCGGCTCCGATCACCAGATCGTAGTGACCCGAGGTTTCGTCGTCGAACGCGGCAGTCACGCCGGTGTCGTCCTGGTCGAGCGTGGTGACAGTGGTGCCGGTGCGGATCGACACGCCGAGCGCGCGCATCCGGTCCTCCATCAGGTTGTGCAAGTCGGGCCGCATGATCCCGCCCTCGGCCGGGACGTCCGGCGAATAGAGGCGGGGGTTGCGCACCTCGTTGACGACATTTCCAAGCGGATCGCAGATGGTCAGCGTGTCATGCAGGTGACCCTTCTCCATCAACCCGTCGGCAAAGCCGAGATCACAGAGCGCGCGCGCAGTGAGCGGCGAAAGCGTCACCCCGGTGCCCGCCGCACCCCAGTTCTTCTCGATATCGACCAGATCCACCGCCACGCCGCGTTCGGCCATACGGATGGCAACCGCAGGTCCGCCGACGCCGCCGCCAACGACAAGGACCTTTTTCGCGTGTTTCGTTAGCTGTCCGCTCATGATTTCTCCTCCCGTGGGTCGCCCCGTTCCGGTGAGGGTAGCTGCGCCTCTGCTTTCGGTGAAATCGATTGATCGAATGTTCGCTATTGTCAGGACAGATTGGTCAGGCGGCGCTGGCGGCGAGGATTTCCTGGCGCACCCAGGAAAGGCATTCGTCGCCATCCGAATAGGCGTGCCATTGCAGGTGTTCGACCAATGGCGGAATATCGATCGGCGCGGGCAGCACCTTCACAGGCATCATCTCGGCGAAAGCCCGGGCCAGCCTCCCCTGCAGGAGCGCGATATTCTCGGTGCCGGCGACGAGAAACGGCACGGCCGTGAAACTGCCCGCCACCGCAGCGATCTTGCGCTCGACGCCGGAGTTCTTCATGAACCAGGTCTCGAAACTCAAGGTATGCGAGGCAAATCGCATGGTGACGTGACGGGCGTCGAAAAACTGCGCCCGGCTGATCGTGTCGCCATAGGCGGGATTGTCTGCGGCCGCGAGCACGACGTAGTCGTCGGCGAAATACCGTGCCGAGGGATGATCGTCGGCGATATAGACCTCGGGCATGGCGACGAGATCGACGTCGCCGCGCTGCAGGAGCTCGGCTGGCGAATCGCCGGGCGGATCGAGCACGAAAGTGAGGTTCGGTGCCTTGGCGCGGATATTGGCGATCGCCTTGTCGAGTTCCGCGATCACCACGTAGTCCGACGCGACGATCCGGATCGTGCGTTCGACCGTGGCGGGGTCGAACTCGGGCGGCTGGATGATTGTGCCGTCGATCTGCAAGAGCGCCGCGCGGACCTTGCCTTCGAGCATCTGCGCGCGCGGGGTGCAGACCATCTTGCGCCCGACCTGCACCAGAAGTTCGTCGCCGAAATACTCGCGAAGTCTCGCCAGCGCCCCCGAGGTCGCCGACTGGCTGAGGCAGAGCTTGTCGGCGGCGCGGCTGACGTTGCGTTCCGTCAGCAACACGTCGAGCGCGACGAGCAGGTTGAGGTCCAGACCTTTGAAACGCATGGCGCACCTATTGGCAGGGTGGATTTAAGGCATCCGTATAATCGGTTTGGCAGATAGGGATGGGCAACGCAAGATTGCCGGGGAGATGAGGGGAAACGCGACCATGACACCATCGAGGATGTTCGACCTCACCGGCAAACGTGCATTGGTGACCGGTGCGGCCAGCGGGATCGGCCGCGCGGTCGCCGGGGCCTTCCTGCGGGCCGGGGCGGACGTCACCATCGCGGGCGACCGCGCGGAGGAGGTGGCGACCGCCGCGCAGGACATCGGTGCCAGGGGATTGCATGTCGTCCTGGGCACCCGCGCGGCCGCCGAGGCCATGGTGGCAGAGGCCCGATCGGCGATGGGCGGGATCGACATCTTCGTCTCCAACGCCGGGATCGAGGGGCCGGTGACCGGTCTGCATGACCTCGACGAGGACGCCTACATGCGGGTCTTCGACGTCAACCTGCACGCTGCCACCTGGGCGACGGCGGCGCTCGTGCCCGGCATGTCGGCCTCGGGCGGCGGATCGTTCATCTACATGGCGAGCCTGTCGGCGCTCCGCGGCAACCGCGCCATTGCCACCTATTCCATGACGAAGGCGGCCCTCGCTCAGCTCGCGCGCAACGTGGCTGTGGCCCATGGGCCTGAGAATATCCGCGCCAATGCCATCGCGCCGGGCCTGATCGAGACACCGTTTTCGCGCGGAATGATGGCCGATGACGCCTTCATGGCGCGCCGCATGCAGGCCACGCCGCTCCGGCGCGTCGGACAACCTGACGAAATCGCCGCCACGGCGCTCTGGCTCGCCGCGCCCGGCGGGGCGTTCGTCACCGGCCAGACCATCGTTGTCGACGGCGGCACGCTGATCTCGGACGGGAGCTAAGGCCCTTCGAAGCGCGCTTCGAAGCCGTTTCGAAACGGCTTCGCACCTCACCAGGCGGTCGCGCCACCGTCGATCCTGAAGTCCGCCCCGGTGACGTAGCCCGACTCGTCCGAGCCGAGGTAGATCGCGAGGTGACCGATATCCTCGGTCGTGCCGAGACGCCCCACCATGAGCTTCGCGCGCACATTCTCCATCAGCGGCGTGTCGAGGTGCTGCTCGGTCTCCTCGGTCACGGTGAAACCCGGCGCAATCGAATTGGCACGGATCCCTTTCGGACCGCCCTCCATCGCCATCTGCCGGGTCATGGCGAGCACTGCGCCCTTGCCAGCGGTATGTGCAATAGCGAGCAGGCCTTGCAGCGCGTTGTGCGCGTTGGCCGAGGAGAAGTTGACAATGCTGGCAGCACCGGAGGCCTCCAGGAGCGGCCACAGCGCGCGGGTGACGAGGAAGACCGTGTCGATCTCCCCCGCCGTGGTGGTGTGCCAGTCGGCGAGGCTCATCTCGGCAATCGGCGCGAATCGGACGATGGCGGCCGCGTTGACGAGGATGTCGACGGCGCCCCATTGCCGGACCACATCTGCCAGCCCGGCCGCCCCGGCCTCGGTGGTCAGATCGGCGGCATGGAGCGTGAGCCCCGGCACCTCGGCGGCGAGCCGGTCGAGCGCGTCCGCGTCGATGTCTGAGGCCAGCACAAGCGCGCCCGCGCCCGCATACATCACCGCGATCTGGCGTCCGATGCCGCGCCCTGCACCGGTCACCACGGCGCGCTTGCCGGCAAGCCGTTTACGCATCGAAGATCGCCACCGCCCGGCACCAGCCGGCGGACGCCCCCTCGACCTTCACCGGAAAGGCATGCACCGTGTAGCCGGTCGGCGGCAGGCTCTCGAGGTTGCCGAGCTTTTCGATCTGGCAATAGGCCGCTTCGGCGCCGGCCTTGTGGCCTTCCCAGTAGAGGCTCTTGTCGCCGGTCCGCGCGACCGCTTCCCTCATGTATTTGAGCGGCGCGTCCCAGCCCCAGGCGTCGGTGCCCATCACCTTGATGCCCTTGCCGGTCAGGTGGAGTGTCGCCTCGCGGCCCATGCCGATGCCCTTGTCGAGGTAGTCGTCTTCGCCGTAGCGGGCCCCCGCGGCGGTGTTGACCAGCACGATATCGCCGGGCGCGAGCACATGGCCGATCCGCGCGAGTTCGGCGTCGATCTCGGCGGCGGTGACCACGTGGCCGTCGGGCATGTGCCGGAAATCGAGCTTCACCCCGGGCCCGATGCACCACTCCAGCGGCACCTCGTCGATGGTGATCGCGCGTTCGCCGCCGTTCATCGTCGGGTGATAGTGCCAGGGCGCGTCCATATGGGTGCCCACATGGGTCGTGATCTCGCACATCTCCGACGCCGGGCCCGCACCGCCCAGGAGGTCTTCGGGCTCCAGCCCGCCCATCGGCGCGAACTCCACCGCCCCGAAGGCATGGTCGCGATAGGTGATCTTCGGCCGGAGTGGCGGCGGGTCGGAGGCGATGCCGACAGTGATCGGCACGGAGAGGTCGACAATGCGGCGGGCCATGGGGGCTCCTTCAGTCGTGGTGCGCGCCTGCGCGACGGCGCAGTCCGGGTGCGTAGGGCTCGGTGATGTAGACACCGCCGCACCGCAAGGTGAGCGGCACCGGCGTGAGGCTGCGGCCAAGGCAGGGTCCGATCACGCAGACCCCCGTCGCAATCTCGAACTGCGCGCCATGGGCGCCACAGATGATGCGTTTCCGGTCACCGGTCAGGTATTCGTCTTTCTTCCATGCCATCCGGGCATGATCGTAGTGCGGGCACAGGTTGCGCCAGCCAAAGACCCGCGGCCCCCGGCGCACGACGAACATGGTATCGCGCCCCTCGCCGAGTGGATCGAAGCCGCGCGACGCACCATCTACCAGCTCCTCGAACCGGCAGAGTGCCGTGGCGATCGTCTTAGTTTCCGTGCCCAAGTCAGTGCTCGTCAGGACCGCCACCCGGGAACCATTTCTCGACGTTTTCGAACAGGAACATCTGGCTCACTTCCGCGCCCACCTGCGCCTCGCGCGGCACCCAGTTTTCGTCGTGGATATCCATGTCGGCATCGTATTCGAAATGGGTCATCAGCGGGCAGTTGAAATACCAAAACCAGTTGGAGCCGAATTTGTGCCGGCCCGGGCCCCAGAAGCTTTCGTAGCCCTTCTTGATGAGCCGCGAGCCCGCCAGCATCAGCTCGGTCGGCCCCTGCATGTGGAAGGCGAGATGCTCGAGGCCCTGCATATACGGTGGCGTATGGAGCATGAACAGCGTGTGGTGGTCGATGTTCGCCTGCGGTTTCAGGAACGGGCCGACGCCGTTGAACCGGTCGGTCACCTCGAACCCCAGCCGCTCGACGTAGAACTTCTCGGTCGCGGGCATGTCGGGGGTGAAATAGACGATGTGAGACAGGGTGCGCGGCTTGGCCTCGGCGTCCTCGTTGGCGCCGATCTTGTTGAAGGTCCGCATCGGCTTCGCCCCGGGCGAGTTGATGAGTTCGGGCTCCATCTCGATCGCGATTCGGCGAGTGAGCTGGAACTTGAGCTCGAAGCCGACCACGTCCTGGAAGGTGACCGAGCCGTCATCGGCACGAACGACTTCGCGGTCCTTCTTCATCTCCGCCTCGATCGCCTCGAGCGTCGCGGCATCCTCGACACCGTAGACCGTTTGGCGCAGAGTCGAGCCGGAGGCCAGGGCGGCCGGAAGGCGTGCGTCGTCGCGCCCTCGGATCGTGATCGCGGTCTTGTCGCAGGCGGTGAAGGTGCCGCCGGTTTCGTCCCAGATTTCTTCGTCGAGCCCATAGTCGAGCAAGAACTGCCGCGACGCAGCCAGATCGTCGACGCCGAAGACCAACTCGTCAGGTCCGATGATGCGCATGAATACCTCCCAATTCTCTGTTGCCGCTCAAAGTAGGATCGCCCCGGGTATTGGGGAAATTGTTATTTCGCATTCCCTCTATCCGTCCCGCCGATAGGTCGGCGCGGGACTTCCGATTTCTCTTTGCCGATGCGCCCGGGTAGCGTCGCGCCAAATGGAGGAACACAAGCATGGCGCTTTTCGAGTATTTCCCGAACTACGTCTGGAATCTGTCGCTGTCGATCGCGATGCAGTCGGGCGCAGAGCTGGGCGAGATCATCGACATGTCGAAGCCGCTTCTGGAAAAAGCCGAGGCCGGGGAGGATGCGGGAACCGCCGAGTTCCTCGCCGAGTGGATGAAGAAGGCGAACGACCTCGAAGCGCAAGCGGGTGAGGACGAGGCGAAGGGCCGGCTCTATTCCGCGGCCGACAAGTTGCGTCGCGCCTCACTTTACCTGCTCACCGCCGAACGGATGCAGGGCCACGGTCATCCGGGTCGCGCCGAGACCTTCGCCCGCGCGCTCGCGGCCTTCGGCAAATACGTGAAATACAACGGCGAGAACTGCGAACGGGTCGAGATCCCCTATGACGGCAAGGTGCTCGCCGGCTATCTTACCCGCGCCGAGGGCGTGACCGGCGAGGCGCCATGCGTGCTGTTCCTCAACGGGCTCGATTCCAACAAGGAGCTGCTCTACTGGACCTGGCTGCCACAGGCGCTCGCCAAGCGCGGGATCTCGACGCTTTGCCTCGACCAGCCCGGCACGGGCGAGTCGATCCGTCTCCAGGGCCTCCACGCCCGCTACGACAGCGAGGCCTGGGGGAGCCCGGTGTTCGACTGGATGGCGGCGCACCCGGAGATCGACGCGAGCCGGATCGGCTGCTCAGGGATTTCTCTCGGTGGCTACTACGTGCCACGCGTCGTCGCCAACGAGCCGCGCTTCGCCTCCGGCGCCGTCTGGGGCGCGAACCACAACTGGGCCGAGGTGCAATACAAACGCATGAAGCGCGAGGGCGAAAACCCGGTGCCGCATTACTGGAAACACGTCTGGTGGGTCTTCGACGCCAAGGACCAGGAAGATTTCCTCGAGAAATCCAAAGGCATGACCCTCGACGGCCAGATGGAGAAGATCAAGGTTCCTTTCCTCATCACCCACGGCGAGTTCGACCGCCAGATCGGGCTCGAATACGCCCACCAATCCTTCGACCAACTCGTCAACAGCTCGCGCCGGGAGCTCAAGATCTTCACCCCCTACGAGGGCGGGGTCGAACACGTCGGTGCCGACAACATGAGCTACGGCCGCTCGCTCATCGCCGACTGGTTCGCCGAAACCCTGGGCGGCCACACCAGGTGAGGTTCCGCTTCGAGACCAAGATCCAGCCCGATTGGATCGACTACAACGGGCACATGCGCGACAGCTATTTCCACCTCGTTTTCTCACTCGCGGTGGATGCGCTGCAGGACGAGGTTGGGTTCGACGCGGCCTACCGTGAGGCGACAGGCTGCACCATCTATCTCCTCGAAAGCCACGCTTATTACCTGCGCGAGGTAAAGGCGGGCGCGCGGGTTACGGTCGAAACCGGCGTGCTCGCCGTCGACGCGAAGCGCTTCCACCTTTATATGGAGATGTTCGAGGGCGGCGAGCGGGTTGCGGTCGGAGAGTTCATGGAGCTTCACGTGGCCCAGGCGCCCGAGCCGCACGCCACCCCGATGCCCGGCGAGATACATGCAAGACTGGACGCCAAACTGGTGGCCGCCCCGGACGCGTTGGACAGGCGGGCGCGCGGGATCAGCATCTGACACGAACAACTTCTCACTACGTCGAAGTGGCCTGCAAACCGCGCCCGATGCACGACCTCGGGCAGATCGCGCAGGACGTTGATGATGCGGAAAGCGTGCCTCCGGAGGTGCTGTTCCCGTTTGCAGGCGACAAAGGCAGATCTCGGTGGGATCATGCCCCCGCAACCAATCCAGCGAACAAAACACCTGCCTTGTTTCCCGGGAAAGCCGTCCTTAGCGGATCGGTGCGGTTGAGCGGCGTGGGATCAGGGTCGGCGTGGTCTTGCAAACGACGGGGGAACCGTCTTCGGGCATGGACAGCAGATCCAGCGCTGCGGCCGCGATCTGGTCGAAGGGCACGCGCACCGTCGTGAGCGGCGTCGGCAGCAGCCGCACCAGCGGAATGTCGTTGTAGCCCACGAGCGAGACGTCGCCGGGCACCGAGAGCCCGAGGCGGAGGATCGTCGACATCGCGCCGATCGCGGTGTTGTCGTTGATCGCGAACAGGGCCGTGGGACGCGGGTCGAGCGCCATCAGCCGTTCGGCGGCCGCGGCACCGGAATCGATGCCGAAGGTGGACGGCGCGACCCAGGACGGGTCGACGGCAAGGCCGGCCTCGTCCATGGCCCGAACGTACCCTTTGGTGCGACCGACCGAGCTCGACGCATAATCCGGCCCGGCGATGAGACCGATCCTGGTGTGGCCGAGGTCGATCAGGTGGCGGGTCGCGAGATAGCCGCCAAGCACGTCGTCCCCCACGGACGAGGGGCTGTGGCTGTCGGTTCTGAGCGTCAGAACGAAGGGCACGCCGCGGGCGCGCAGTTCGTCGCCGAAATCGTCGACGATCCGGGCTGTGGCCAGCACCAGCCCGTCGACACCGCGGTTGAGCAGCGACTCCGCCGCCTTGCGCACGGCGCCCGGCTGATCGTCGGTCGTGGCGACGATGGCGAACTGGCCCTTGCGCGCGGCGGCATGGGCAAGTTCCTGGTAGAGCATCGCCATGACCGTATCGGTCAGGCGCGGCACGATCACGCCGATGGTCATGGTCTTGCCCCGGCGCAGGCTCGCGGCCGACAGATCGCGCACGTAGCCGAGCTCCGCGGCAACCTCGCGCACCCGGCGCGCGGACTCGCTGTCGGACCGGGGCAAACGCTCGTCGAGGATGCGCGAGACGGTCGATTTCGACACGCCGGCGGCAGCGGCCACGTCGTGCAACGTAACGCGCGCAGTGCGGCGGACATCCGTCTGGTCTTTGGCCATGGTCTCGAACTCCTGTGCCTTGGTTCTACCCGCTCTTCGGCCCCTCGTCATGCTCTGGATGTCCTTCGGTCTTGACCGGAGGCCATTTGCCGGGTTGTATGGGAACGTTCCCAGCAACGATCCTGCATGTCGGCAGAATCGACTCAAGGGAAAACCGCACCTGGGTGCGGGAATGATTGCGTCAACGATCCCGGGGAGGAGCACATGTCAGTCATGGACCTTCGCGGCCTGAACCCCGCCCCGTCACCGCTTTTACGCCCGATGGCGAAGTAGACTACGCCGCCAACGCGCGCATCGCCAAATGGTTGGCGGCCATGGACGGGGTGAAGAGCCTCGTCATCCTCGGCCACGCCGGCGAGGGCACCTATCTCACCCCGGAAGAACAGCTTCGGTTGATCGAGACCTATGTCGAGGCGGTGAACGGCGAGATCCCGATCATTGCGGGCATCACCCAGGAAGGCACCATGACCGCGGCCAAGGAGGCCAAACGTGCGCGCGAAGCCGGTGCCACCGGCGCGCTCGTCTACCCGAACCACGGCTGGATCCGGTTCGGCTACCAGAAAGGCGCGCCGCAGGAACGCTACCGGGCGATCTGGGAGGACTCCGGGCTCCAGGAGATCCTGTTCCAGTATCCCGACGTGACCAAGGCCTGCTACGACCTCGACACCCAGCTCGAGATTGCCCGGCAGGACGGCGTGGTTGCCACCAAGAACGGCGTGCGCAACA